>OMOE01000153.1:12036-24971 GCA_900290365.1 Syntrophobacter sp. SbD1
CTACCTCTCCGCCCTCTCCAGCCATACCTTCCCAGGTCGCGGACCTGACGAACCGGTTTGGTAACTGCATTCCGGCAATCGTGCTGCTTTCGAATAGTNNTCTCATTTGCTCCCTCACTCTTCCAGTCTTCTGCTAAAGCATTCTCTGCCCGGATGTTTGTCGGATAATTGCTATCACTTCAATCACATCTTCGTCAAACGATTCAGCCGAAGATATACTTCAGGGTTCGCGAGATTTCATACTGGCACGCGGTGCAAAACCTGGCGGGCTGACCATCGAGTTTTTCGATAGTGCTCACAAAGGCCATCAGGCAATCGTGAGTCTGGCAATGACCGATTCCCAAAAGATGCCCTGTTTCGTGCAGACCAATCTTGGCGGCTCGCAGATATGTACGAGCCGGGTCTTTGTCCTGGAGACGATGAAGAGAGATTACTGCGGCCTTGCCGCCAAGTTGGGATTCGCCGAACACGAATTTAAGAATCGGGGTACAGAGGTCGCACTGAACTATGCCCAACTTGAATCGTGATCCTTCGTCGATTGATTCGAGTTCTTTGATGATTTTCCCAGCCGCATATTGGCTGCGCACGGCAAGATAGGCATACTCCGGTTCAGGATGCAACGGCAGGGTATCGGCATTTAGCCCCATAAGGGTCTGGAGGTTTGCGGCGACGACTGAGACAGCCAACGCATCCACGTGTCCGATAGGAACTATATCTATATGGCTTTCCCCGGTCTTTCGGGATCCTTTGCGCGCCACTTGCCACTACTCTCTATCGGACAATTTGTCACAGAATATTATGATTGGACCCATCAGCAACGGTCGAGCCGGTAGCGTTTCATTTTCCGCATTAAAGTACTCCGGTCGATTCCCAGCCGTTTGGACGACCGAACGATATTCCAGTTGCACGATTCCAAAGCTGCCTTTATCTGGTTGATTTCGAGTTCCCGCAATGTTGCCGATCCAATTAAACCGGCATCATGACGAGGATTGACAAAGGTCAGTTCTTCGGCTCCGATCATTCTGCCCCTGGCAATGACCACCGCCCTTTCGACCACGTTGCGAAGCTCCCGGATATTTCCCGGCCAATGGTAGGAACTCAAAAGATCAATCGCTTTGTGAGTAAATCCTCCCAGGGATTTTCCGGTTTCTTCGGCATAGCGCTTCAGGAAATGATCGGCGAGTACGGGTATGTCGTCCAACCGCTCTCTGAGGGGAGGTACATCAATGGTGATCACGTTGATACGATAGTAGAAATCGTCTCTGAATTGTTTTTCTTTTATCAGTGAAGGCAAGTCCCTGTGGGTTGCGCTAATGAGCCGGAAATCAGAGGAAATGGGTTGGCTGCCCCCTAACCTGAGAAAACTTTTTTCTTCAATTGCCCGAAGAAGACTCACCTGCATTTTCTGGGAAATTTCGCCCACCTCATCGAGGAAAAGCGTTCCGTTGTGAGCCATCTCCAGGCGGCCTCTTCTGGCTTTGACGGCGCCTGTAAAAGCACCCTTTTCATGGCCGAACAGCTCGCTTTCAAGGATGGACTCCGATAGTGAGCCGCAATTGACAGCCAGAAAAGGACCACACGACCGTTCGCTTCGAAAGTGGATGGCCTTGGCAACCATGTCCTTGCCCACCCCTGTTTCTCCGGTAATTAAAATGGGCGCGGACGAAGGGGCCACCTCTTCGATCTTGGAGAAAATAGCACGCATTGGTTCGGAGTGGACGATAAAGACCTCCGATAATCCCTGTTGGTTGCTTTCGCTCAACAGTTCCTTGAGAGTGTTATTCTCCTCACGGAGCGCTTTGTTGGCGAGAATACGCTCCATAAACAGCGACAGCTCATCGGGATCAAAGGGCTTGCAGAAATAGTCCATGGCGCCGCGCTTCATCGCCTCGACGGCCGTCTGCACAGTGCCGTGCGCGGTCATCATCACTACTATGGCGTTCGGCTGGCATTCCTTGAGTCGAGTAAGGAATTCGATTCCATCCATGTGCGGCATTTTTATATCTACCAGGTAGATGTCGGCGGGGGAATTCTCGACGATTTTAAGCGCCGCCTCGCCCGACAATGCCGTTTCGACCTGATAGCCATCCCTGACAAACCAAGCCTGGAGGGACTCGCAGATCATTTCTTCGTCGTCTACAATCAAGATGCGTGTAGAAAATTTCATACGGGGGACCCTCCTGGCTCCCGAATTGAATCTGATTTGCCGGCTTGCGGCAGATCCTGCTTGAATGCAGTTGAAGACTTGCCTGCAAGAAGTCCGTGTTCACTGCCGTTAACCGGATTGCGGGGTAGCTTGATTCTAAAGGTAGATCCTTTGCCGGGCTCACTTTCGACCTCAACATTCCCATGGTGTTCGCGTATAATTCCGTAGACCATCGCCAGCCCAAGGCCGGTGCCCTTTCCATCGATTTTGGTGGAATAAAAAGGCTCGAAAATCCGTGGCAGGTCCTGCGGATCAATTCCACACCCCGTATCTGAGACCGAAAGGAAGACCATGTCGGTCTTATCGTCGATTTCGCCGGAGATGTTCAGTGTCCCTCCCTCCGGCATCGCGTCAATAGCGTTGAATATCAGGTTCAACAGGCACTGTTGAATCTTGGCGAAATCTCCGCATGCCGTAAACTGTCCAGGCGGGAAATGCACCTCATAACTAATTTTGGCCAGTTCGAGCTGATGCTCCGTCAGGAGCAAAATGGTCTCGACCAGTTCGGGAATCGATATGGATTTTGCTTCTACGCTTTGTGGCCGAGCGAACGTAAGGAGGTTCTTGACAATAGACCCGCAGCGCATTGCCTCCCGAAAAGAAAGCTCCAGGTATCGCGCCACATTCAGCATCTCGGCATCGGGGGACTCATCTTGCACGGTTTTGGACTGTAGAATACTTTGTATAAGCCTGTTGAATGTCACAATGCTGGTGATCGGGTTGTTGATCTCGTGGCAGACCGAAGCAACCAGACGTCCCAGGGAGCTAAGCCGATCTTCCTGGGCCAAACGGGTGAAATCTTGTTTGAGTGCTCTTGTGCGCTCTTCGATCTTTTCGCCCAGGTCCCTGGTTATATCACGGAGCGTCAGTACGAACTGATAGATCTTCCCGTGCCGGTCCAGAATCGGATAGGCGGTCACCTGGCGAAACTGTGAAGCATTGTTTCGGTAGAGTTCATATACGGTACGGGCCGGCTTACCTGTTTGCAGGGCTTCGCGGGCGACGCAGACTTTTGAAGGAAAGTCGCACTGACTCGAACTCCGGTAGAGCACCTCATAGCAATACTTGCCTATTATCTCATCCTTGTTTGCACCTCTGCCGATCTGAGGGGATTGGTTACAATCCAAAACACGAAAATCTTTGCCAATGACAAGAACGCCGTCCGGTGAAGCTTCCAGCAATGTTGCGGCCAGCGGATTCGCCGCATTGCCCTTTGCCATCCCGATTATCCGCATGGAAGCCTGACGGTCGAGGACACCCACGGCCGGGGGTTTATTCATGATGAGATCGGAAAGAATGCGCGAGTCGCCGGTGCACTCCAGGATCATGTCCAGGCCCTCTATTGCCAGCAGATCCCGGTAATCCTCAAACACTTTTACCCCGGCTTCCGTGGCATATTGGCAACATGTATCGGACCTCTCAATATCGGCAACCGCCACCACATGCAGGCCGGAGGATTGAATGGCGGAGAGATTCTTGATAACTGTATGGCAACTGGACCCGCTGAGCACCATGCAAATATTGAACGGTGGGCATTTAGCGAAAGTTGCAGAGTCCATCGGTGTCTCCTTTTTGGCAACGCATGCCCTCTTGTGGTGACACGGAGGGGTTTCCAAGTAAAGAAACCTGGTAGTAACCAATAAATAGCTCAAGCCTCCTGAAGCCTGAAGCGAAACTGTGCAGAATGATAGGGATATCCGGTAAATGATATATATATTTTTCAGACAGGTCAATACTTGGGACCACACCGTTCTCCCGGGATAAAAAACTCGTCTAATTTCTTGGCAAACCCCTGCCTTGATTGCTATAGTGGTACATTATTGTTTTCAAGACGGGAATTCATATCTAATCGAGGCGTGCTTTATAGCTCTCCTCTCAATCGCGGAAAGGGTCCAATGAAGAAATTATCGTCTGTGCTCATGCCCATCGGGCAACGCAAATGGCAAAAGGTAAAAGGCAAAGGTTTCGGTTTCTGTCTTTCCTTTTTGCTTTTTACTTTTGCCTTTACCGGCGTTCTTTACGCCGCTGACATCCTCGGAGAGGTAAAGGCGCTTCCAGTCGTAAAAAGTGTGATCCCCCCACAGGTCGAACTGCTGGAGGCAAGGGACATCGGGAGTCTCTACGAGATCGTAATCAAGGATCCTGAAAGAGGAAAACAGATATATTACGTCACCAAAGATGGGGCATACCTGATTGCAGGAGGAATCATCAACAAGGATAAAGTGAATCTGACTCAGGTGCGGCACGATGAAATAACCCGAGTCGATGTGTCCAAGCTGCCTCTGAAAGATGCGATCGTGATCAAGAGAGGAAACGGCGCCAAAAAGCTCATCATGTTCGATGACGTCGACTGCCCATTTTGCAAAAGGGCCTACGACTGGCTCAAGGGCCAGACCAACTACACTCTCTATCTATTTTTCTTTCCCCTGGACATGCACCCCCACTCAGCGGAGAAGTCTGTGAAAATTCTTTGCGGGAAAAATTATGAGTCTGCAATCGAAAAAGCTGAGGCGGACCAGGAGATAGATACCCAAAAATGCGAAGCAGGTGAAAAAATGCTTGCCAGGCATAAAGCCATTGGTGTGGGAATCGGGGTAGACTCCACACCACTTTTCATAACGGATACCGGTACCAGAATAGTGGGCCTTCAGGTCCTCGCATTGGAGAGCTATTTGAAAAATTAGCTTAAGAATTAAGGAAATTAGGGGAATTGAGGGATTTTAGGTTTTTGATTTTAGATTTGTGATTGCAAATTCAAGATCGCAGGAGTCTAAAATCTTAAATCTTAAGAGCCTCTTGCAAAACTCAATAAGACCGTCACCCCGGCGAAAGCCGGGGTCCAGAAACGCTTGAAAAACCTGGATTCCGGCCTTCGCAGGAATGACGTTGAAGGACTTTTGCAAGAGGCTCTTAAATTACAGATTCCTCAATTCGCTTAAAATCCGCATATTCTCCTTATCTTCCTTGAGGTCCTTCCCTTTTGGGGTTTCCAGGACCATAGGGTGATCACTGAATCTTGAGTCGTTTAGCAGGAGGCGAAATCCATTCAAGCCGATTTTGCCCTTTCCGATATGTTCGTGCCTGTCGACGCGGGAGCCGAGTTCGCGTTTGGAATCGTTGAGATGAAAGAACCTGAGTCGCCGGATTCCGACCTCTTTGTCAAATTTCGACATTGTAAGATCGTACGCTTCCTCACTGCTTATGTCGTATCCGGCTGCAAATCCGTGAGATGTATCGAAGCACACCCCCATCGTGTTGCCGAATCGGGAGTTTAATAAAATAAAGTTGATTTCCTCAAAGCTCGATCCAAGATTGGAGCCCTGCCCTGCCGTGTTTTCGATAAGCACGCAGACCGACTCGACACCGGAACTTTCAATTGCGCGGTCCAGGTTATTTACGAGATGAATCAGACCCGCCTCTATTCCTTTCCCGACGTGCGATCCCGGATGCATTATCAGATAAGGTATTCCGATGTCCGCACAGCGCTTCAACTCTAAAGCTAAAGCCGCGATGGACATGGAGACGATCAGTTCGTCCCTTGCGGCAAGATTGATCAGATAAATGGCGTGCGCTGCAACCGGGATTCGCCCGCTTTCTTCCCACCTGGACCTGTAGAGTTCGATTTTTCTTGCGTCGAGTTTTGCGGGAAGCCACCGCCTGTGGTTTGTGGTGAAGATCTGAAGGGCGTTGCCCCGGATTTGATGGAGGCGGTCGAAAGCAAGGTGTATTCCGCCCGCAATTGACATGTGAGCGCCAAGATATGGCATGGTCAATTTCTCATTTTTGCATTATTCTGCTTCTCTGAGAAAGATAAGAACTGCATCGAGAAGTTAATCGCGGGCATGTCCCGCTGCACGTCACTGGGAGAAAATAATGATCGAGCGCTACACCAGGCCTGAAATGGACAGCATTTGGACACTTGAGAACAAATACCGCAAATGGCTCGATGTCGAGCTTGCAGTTTGCGAGGTGCTCTTCGAAAGAGGCGAAATCCCACCTGAAGACTTTAAGGCTATCAGGGAAAAAGCTGGTTTCAATGTTGACAAAATCGAACAAATCGAACGCGAGACCCAGCATGATGTGATTGCATTCCTTACGAACGTAGCTGAATTCGTGGGTCCATCGTCCCGTTTTATTCACCAAGGCCTCACATCCTCGGATGTCTTGGACACTTCTTTCGGACTTCTCCTCACAGAAGCATCCAACCTCCTCATCGATGATATCGACAAACTCCTGGCGGTGCTCAAAAAAAGGGCCTTCGAGTTCAAGGACACGGTGCAGATCGGACGGTCCCACAACATACACGCCGAACCGATTACTTTCGGGCTGAAGCTCGCGGTCTGGTATTCTGAAATGGAGCGTAACCGGGAACGGTTGTTGCTCGCGAGGGAAAGCATCAGGGTGGGGAAAATATCCGGTGCTGTCGGCACTTTCGCAAATACCGCTCCGGAAATCGAGGAAGCGGTCTGCGCGCGCCTTGGACTCAAGCCCGCCCCCGTCAGCACCCAGATCGTCCAGCGTGATCGGCACGCACAGTTCTTTTCCACCCTTGCCATAGCGGGGTGTTCAATCGAGAAAATCGCAACCCAGATCCGACTGCTCCAGCACACCGAGATCAGGGAAGTTGAAGAGTATTTTGCACCCAGCCAGAAGGGGTCCTCTGCGATGCCCCACAAACGAAATCCGATCTCATCCGAAAACCTTTCCGGTTTGGCGCGCGTGCTTCGGGGCAATGCCCTGGCCGCAATGGAAAACGTTGCGCTGTGGCACGAAAGAGATATCAGCCACTCATCGGTCGAGCGTGTTATAGGTCCTGATTCCACAATCCTGCTCGACTACATGTTGGTCCGTATCACACGGGTTGTCGAAGGGCTGACGGTATCTGCGGACAGAATGAAACGCAACATGTCCGTTTCCGGAAACCTTTTCTTTTCTCAGCAGGTGCTGCTTTCCCTTATTCATAAGGGAATAACCAGAGAAGAGGCATATCGTATAGTGCAGCAAAACGCGATGGAGGTCTGGGGCAAGGGAGGCGACTTGAAGGATCAACTTAAAGGTGATGATCGGGTGAGCGAAAGACTCACGGAAAAAGAGATCGATTCCATATTCGATCTCAATTATCACCTCAAAAATGTGGATGTGATATTTGATCGGGTGTTCGGCGCAAAATAGGGAGGCGACTAGCAATAGCCCACGCAATCGAGGCCTGCAAGCGGGCAAAGGCTAAGGTGGCTTTCTTCGATGACGTCTAGTGAATGGCAAAATTTCCAAGACACGATCCGTGATGTGGTGAAGGAGCCGGGAAGAAAAATCACCGGCTCCCCAAATTGGAAAACCCATAATGTCAACAGCGACGTTGTTTAACTCAGCTCTCATCTTCACACTACGGCTCAATCTTCGTTCCAAGCACCTGCAGGAATTTGGCGAGCCAATCAGGATGAGCGGGCCAGGCCGGCGCGGTGACGAGTTTGCCGTCTACATGGGCCTTGTCCATTGGGATATCTACATATTTGCCGCCTGCGCGAGTTACATCCGGTCCCACCGCCGGATAAGCGGAGCAGGCTTTACCATCCAGGACCCCGGCTGCTGCCAGCACCTGTGCGCCGTGACAGATCGATGCTATGGGCTTGTCCGTTTGTGAAAAGTGCCTTACCATATTCAGCACTCTCTCGTTCAGGCGAATGTACTCCGGTGCGCGCCCGCCGGGAATGACCAGAGCATCGTAGTCTTCGGCCTTGACCTCTGCAAAAGTAGCATTGAGCGCAAAGTTGTGACCGGGCTTTTCACTGTAGGTCTGGTCCCCCTCGAAATCGTGCACCGCTGTGCGCACGTTTTCGCCCGCCTTCTTGCCGGGGCAGACTGCATGGACTACATGGCCCACCATCGAGAGTGCCTGGAAGGGCACCATTACCTCATAGTCTTCCACAAAGTCGCCGACGAGCATCAGAATTTTTTTCACACTCATGAATGAACTCCTTTTGTTGGCTTGCCTTTTGTGAACTTCCAAGTCTAAGGGACATTTTCGGGAATGCTGTTCTTTAATGAGGGTAGCTACTCCAGCGCAATATAGTACCAGAGGTTTTGGCGATCAAGAGGACAAAGCTCCGATCAGGATTGGAACGCGACTGCAAACGTACAAACGGTGGCTTTGACCGGCTTCAAAGGCGGCCCATTCTCAGCCCTGGCCGCGGCGGGTATTTGATTGAACCTTCCCGGATAATGGTTACGTTTATGAAAACCGCTCGCCTTCGAAAAAACCGGGCGAGGCCATCTCTTGCCCATGCTTTTTTCGAGGTGAATTTTGCGGATATAAAGATAGTCAGATTCAAGGAGTAAAACGATGAAACCTCTGGATGTTTATCCCTCCGAGAAAAGGACTCAATTTACTCAGGTGCGGGATAAGGCGGGCAACGAGTACATTTGTGCAGTAGATGTGTTGAAGGACCCCGCAAAACCCACCAAACAGGAATTAAAGAACTGCGTTAATGAATCAAAATCGCCCCAGCCTTTCGCCGGGGGCTGATTGATCGAATAAGTGACAAAGCGGGGTGAGGGCTCGAGTTCCGGGGCTCCTCGCCCCGCCTNNCGCAAGTAAAAAGGCAAAAGTAAAAAGGCAAAAATTAAGAAAAGGCGATGTGACCGTCAACCAGGTTCGCCACTCAAACCTTCGGCGGCGGCAAGAAACATCCCCTTGTCCAACCCAGCCCCCGCTTCTATATCTGTTTCTCCCTGCTTATCTTGATGATGAGAAATCGAATTCAGACGGAAAGTTCCGAGCTTTGGAGAGGAAACTTGAAATGACTACCTTGAAATATATTGGTGATCTTGTAATCGATTCAACCGGCCCGCTTAGAAAAATCAAACTTCCCGACGGATTCTACGTAGTGGGCCACGAAATGCTGATCGCCGTGGATAGCGAACAGGAGGCCGATGAAATCATAGTAGAACTGGAGAGTGAGTACGGACTCCATTGACGCAATTGTTCGCATAAAGCCCATCGTGGAAAAATCGGTCGAACTTTTCCCCGGCCTTTTTCCAGGGATGAATTATCGCGAGCCCAACTGGATTATGAGCTACTTTAATGCATGGAGCGGCCTTCGGCCAGCCACTCCCTCCAACCTCCCCTATGTCGGCAGGGCGGTCGGACGGGCCGTAAAGATTTAAAACCTCTGGCTCAATACCGGTCATGGAACGCTTGGGTGGACTATGGGCATGGGTACGGCCGAATTGTTGGTCAAAATGATGGAGCAGGCCAACAAATGAATCTCATGATGCAAATCGCTTCACCATGGCGCAATACGCCTCACTTTCACAACATGCTGTTTTTATTAATAATTGCTTGTAAAAAATAACTTTTGGATAATAACTGCTGCAAACTGCGTCTTTTCCCTTCCCGGTTCGTGCATGACTTGTCGAGGGCCGCTCTTGATTTCTGTCTTCAATTCTAAATGATTTCGGACACTTCCAAACAATCAGACAAGAAAGAGACTGGTTGGCCCAAATTATGCTTTAAGAGAGTACAAACGCAAACGAAATTGCTAACGCCTTCAACCAGGAGCCCCGAGGAGAATAATTATGGAGACTAAAGACCGTAAAAGAACGCTGCAACCTGTAATCTTTTCGATGGAAAACGACCAGTGCGTCTGGGGCCGGGCGGGTGTGATAAAACCGACCAAGTGCGTAAACGCATTCGACTGTCTGGGCTGCAGCCTTGACCAGCGCGTGCTCAGCAACTTCGATGAGCAACGCAAAGCCGGCGGGCGGTCTGCCAATCGGCCGGCAAGAATGCTGCTCATGATGCGCACCGGCAAGTGCCGCCATATGTTGAGCGGCCGCATTCCTTACGGCTCCTGCTCCTATGCCTATAACTGCGAGAAGTGCCCATTCGACCAGATGATCGAGGATACGAGCTATATGCCCAATGTCCGACACCCGGAGATAGAAAGGGCATCCGGTTTTGATGTTGCGCGAAATTACTATTATCACCACGGACATACCTGGGCGCGGGTCGAATACGGTGGCCGGGTGCGTGTGGGGCTCGATGATTTCGCTCTAAGGCTTTTAGGACCTCAGGATGAAATAACGATACCAGCACTGGGTGCGACAGTGGGCCAGAGTCGTCCCGCCGCCGTGCTGAAGCGCTCCGGCAAGGAAGCTGCGAGCCTGAGCCCGGTGGATGGCCACGTCGTGGCAACCAACAATGATATCCTTAAAAGAGCGACTATCGCCAACGACGCTCCCTATGCGGAAGGCTGGCTTATGGTCATTCAGCCAAAGTCCCTGCGAAATAATCTGAAGAACCTGCATTTCGACTCGGAAGGAATGGCTTTTATCGACAATGAGGCTTCGCGTCTGAGCGGACTTCTGTCGGGCGTTACCGGTCATCCTACGATGCCAACCGGTGGTGAGGCGCTCAAGGACATCTTTGGAGCGGTTCCGGACATCGGCTGGGACAAGCTGGTGCATGAGTTCATGGAATGATGCCACCCGCATCGGGCGGTATTTTCACAATCAGGTTTAACCCATAGCACAAGCGCCGCCTTCCATGGTGGCGCTTGTGCTTTATTATCTCATTTTCCGCGCTCCGGCCGAATTTTCTTGATTCGCGCCAGTCTCATTATATTGTAGACTAAAGACCGGAAATCATAGAATGAAGAGTAAGGAGTTCGAAGCGGATTTTGAAAAATGACTGAAAAAGAGCCGTATATCATTCATGCAAGGGACTTGAGGAAAAAATTCGGCAGCTTCACGGCCGTTGACGGAATATCGTTTCACCTGGTTCCCGGCGAGTGCCTCGGTCTTCTTGGCCCCAACGGCGCCGGCAAAACATCCACCATACGCATGGTATACGGATTTTCCCCAATGACTTCGGGCCACCTCGATCTGTTCGGTCTGGACATGAACACCAACTGGCGCCAGATAAAGTCGAGGATCGGCGTATGCCAGCAGGAAAACAACCTCGATCCCGACCTCTCAGTGCTGCAGAACCTGGAGGTGTTTGCCAGATACTTCAACATTGCCCGCAAGGAAATTCGGGATCGTTCTATTCAGCTTCTAAAGTTCATTGCGCTCGAAAACCGAAAAGACGACAAGGTAACCAGCCTCTCCGGGGGAATGATGCGCAGGCTGGTGCTTGCGCGCGCCCTTATCAACAATCCGGAACTGCTCGTTATGGATGAGCCGACCAGCGGGCTCGATCCACAGGCAAGACACCAGGTCTGGGAGCGGCTCGAGTTGCTTCAGGAAAACGGGCTTTCGATCCTGCTAACCACACATTACATGGATGAGGCGTCACGACTGTGCGAGAGGCTCATAATCATGGATCACGGCAAGGTCCTTGTTGAAGGCAGGCCTGACGACCTGGTTCGTTCCTATGCCGGAGAGCACGTGGTCGAAATAGTAAACCCGGGGCGCGAAGTGAAAGAACTCGTGGACGCTCACGATTTCGTGCACGATACGTTGGACCACCGGATGATTATCTACGGCAGGGAGACCGATGGCCTGTTCGACTTGATCGGGGACAAATTTTGCCGGCAGGGCTGCATAAAGAGACTGGCGACCCTTGAAGACGTTTTCCTCAGACTCACGGGAAGGGAACTTCGCGAATGAACGGTATGCTTCAGATTGCGAATATATCATGGCGCTTTATACGCGTCTGGAATCGTAATATGTTGGTATATCGAAGAATCTGGTTTGTAAACCTTCTCGTGCCCCTCTTTGAGCCTCTTTTATACCTTGCTGCCTTCGGAGTAGGATTAAGCGCCCTTGTAGGCAGGGTGCAGTACCATGGAGAAGAGATTTCATACATCGTTTTCATCGCCCCTGCGCTGCTGGCGATCACCATGATGTACAATTCTTTTTTCGAAAATACTTACGCTTCATTCGTGCGCATGTACTATCAGAAGACTTTTGACGCCATGTTGGCCACCCCGCTCTCCATGGAAGATATCATCGCCGGTGAAATTGCGTGGGGCGCCACCAAATCGGTCATTGCAACCACCATAGTGCTTGCGGTCGTAAGTTTTTTCCGATTGGTCTATTATCCTCACGCTCTGCTCATACTCCCCCTATCCTTTTTGGGCGGGTTGGCTTTCGGCACGATTGGGATGATTTTTACCGGACTTGTGCCCTCCATCGAAATGTTCAATCTTCCGATTTTTCTTTTTATAACCCCGATGTTTCTTTTCAGCGGGACCTTTTTTCCGATTTCGGCCCTTCCCGGATGGGCCCAAACGCTTTCCTCCGCTCTTCCCCTGACCCACCTTGTTAACCTGTGCCGCGCTTTCTGCCTTGGCGAAATTACCCCCGACCTCACCTGGAGTATCGCTTACATCACGATTATGTTTGTGCTCCTTTTCCCGATCGCGCTAATGGTGATGCGCAAAAAGCTCATCAACTAGGCGCCTATTCACCACAGAGAAAAGGGAACATAAGGACTTAGACAGGATTAACAGGATTTACAGGATAAAAAAACGAAGAAATCTTGACAAAATTTCAAGAAACTCGATGTTAGTTTCATAGAGGGCGCAGAGAATAAACTGACCACGGATTGCACGGATCATCACGGATAAGTGCGCCGGATGACTGTCTAAATGCGAGTGCACTTTCGCGAACGGACCCTTTTATTATGTGTAATCCGTGGTTGAAGCTTTTCCCGCTTTTGCTTTCCTCTGTGCCTGGTTTATTGTTGTCAACACTTTCTAGCCTTAAATTAGTTCTGCCCACCCGG
>OMOE01000060.1:0-25677 GCA_900290365.1 Syntrophobacter sp. SbD1
CTTTTGTCTAATTTGCTGAAAAAAGACATGGAATCCGGGATAGCCACTTTCGGTTTTCCCGCCATCGAAAGGGACCCCGGCGAAAGTACCGTTTTTGCCAAACCGGAAGAACGCCCCAACGAACCCGAAATAAACTCCGAAGAAATATACCGCAGAAAGCTCCTCGAAGTGGAACGCCGCACCCAGGAGATTGAAAGGGACGCTTACAGCCAGGGGTTTGCACAGGGGGAAAAGGACGGAATCGAATACGGGCAAAAATCCGTGCAGGTGGCCAGGTCCCAGCTCGAGCGCATTGTGCATAGTATGGAAGCACTGCCTGGAAAGATACTTCAGGACTATCGGGATTGGTTGATTCGGACAAGCACCAGGATAGCCAGGCAGATCGTCAACAGGGAAATCCAAATCTCCCCTGAAATAGTGGCCGACACCGTGAAGTCCCTTCTGGAAGCAGCCGATGAGCACGGCACACTTGCGGTATATCTCAATCCCAAAGACATGGATATCGTGGCGAAAAGGGGCGGAATCATGGGGGGAACCAGTTCAAAACAGCTCGCACTGAAAGCCGATAAGGGCCTGGAGCGCGGAGATTGCCGGATCGAAAGCGCGATTCAACAATTCGACGCTTCGATTGCAGTCCTGTTTGAAAACGTGGAAAAAAAGATGATGGACGAAGGACGCAGCGCGGAGGAAAAATGACGGAAGACCAAAGACGGGTGACCGGCGAGGTAGTGGGGGAGACGGAAATTTGTGCTCCGCCCTCTGAGTCTTGTGCCCTGTCCGGTGACTACCTGAACCTTAAAGGCATCGAATTTTGCGACTTCAGCGCCAGTGAGCTGGCAAACAGGTACGGGAAGATCGTTCAGCTTGCCGGAAACCTGCTGGAGGCCGAAGGGATCAGCGCGGCGACAGGCGATATCTGCAGAATTATCCACGCGCAATCGCCTCAAGAGGTCCTGGCCGAAGTGATCGGCTTCGGAACCGGGAGGACCAAACTTAGTCCCCTTACTCATCTAAACGGCGTCCGTCCCGGAAGCCTGGTGCAGGTGCATAAGGCCGCCAGCGATGTAATGGTTTCAGAGGCTATGCTGGGCCGAGTGCTCGATGGTCTCGGACAGCCGCTTGACAACGGCGCGCCAATTTCATCCCGTATTCGTTATCCACTTGCCGGAAAAGTTTCCAATCCGCTGGATCGCCCCGTGATCGAACAGCAACTCGATCTTGGAGTGCGGTGCATAAACTCGCTTCTGCCGATAGGCAAAGGGCAGAGGATGGGCATTTTTGCGGGATCAGGGGTCGGAAAGAGCACCCTGCTGGGAATGATGGCCAGATACACGAGCGCCGATGTGAATGTGATAGCCCTCATTGGTGAGCGAGGCAGAGAAGTCAACGAATTTCTTGAAAACGACCTCGGCCCCGAAGGGGTCAAGCGCTCGGTAGTGATAGTGGCCACTTCCGATCAGCCCGCGACCGTTCGCATACGAGGGGCCTATCTTGCCTGCGCCATATCGGAATACTTCCGCGACCTTGGCAAAGACGTTCTCTTCATGATGGATTCGGCCACCCGGCTCGCCATGGCTGCCCGCGAGATAGGACTGGCGGCAGGTGAGCCTCCGACCACAAAGGGATATACTCCGAGTGTATTCAGCATGCTTCCGAGGATTTTCGAAAGATCCGGCAAGTTCGAATCGGCATCGATAACCGGTATCTACACCGTGCTGGTTGAAGGCGACGACATGGAGGACCCTGTGGCCGACACCCTGCGCGCCATTCTGGACGGTCATATCGTCCTGGACAGGGGGCTTGCCCAGAGAAGGCATTTCCCCGCCATCGATGTGCTGAGAAGCGTCAGCCGTTTGACGGACCGGCTCCTTTCCGACAGGCACAAGGAACTGGTTTCCCGCTTTGTTCGCATTCTTGCCGACTATAAGAACAGCGAAGACATGATCCGCATAGGGGCCTATGTTCGCGGCTCTCATAAAGAAACCGATTATGCGATCGAAATGATTGACAAAGCAAACGAGTTTCTCATGCAACAGGTCATCGAGTGCTGTTCGGTGGAAGAATCCATGGCTGCGATTGAGGAGCTTTTGCAGTGAACATTTAAAAATGCAGAATATTCACTATGTTCAAATTTCGTCTCAAAGCTCTCAAGACCCACCGCGAATTCAAGCTTCGCGAAGCACAGGCGGAGCTCGGGGTCGCGGAGTCCGCCAGAATGCGAATACAATCCGATATCGAGCGGCTGAGTGAACTTATCAGGCAGGAGTCCGAGCAGTTCGAACGAGAGCAGGAAAATGGAATAGGGGTAGCCAGGTATCTAACTTTCAAGAACCACTTCAGTTCTTTGGAACGCGAATTGCTCTTATCATACAAAAAGCTGGAAAAAGCTTCACGGGAAGTCGAAAAATGCAAACAGGCAATGATCGAATGCGATAAGTCGGTCAAGACACTGGAAAGTATCGAAACAAGGGACAAGGAACTCTACAGGTTGATTCAGTCCCGCAAGGAACAGAGGAAGCTGGACGATGTTGCCGTTTTGAGGGCCTATCGGAGCCGAACGGGGAGAGAAGAAGAGTCATGAAAACGGGAAGAACTGGTTCCAGATTACTTTCATTTGTGCTTTGCGCTCTTATAACCATACTCGTCGTAAAGCTGGCCGTAACCATTATCGGTGCGTTCCATGCCGGAGCGGAGACGGCCGACGGGGTCCCTGAAGCATTAGCCAAGGAAGAAAAGCCCAAAGCTGAAGCCCAAGCCGAGGCGCCTGTCGAGTTGGCGGCAAATAAGGCAAATACCAAGTCCGGATCTTCGGCAGCCGATTCCTTGAGTGCTTTGCAACAAAAAGAGATGGAGATCCGCACAAAAGAGGAACAGCTCAAAGAGAAAGAAGAGCGTCTGAGCAGGCTGGAAAAGGAAGTCGAGCAGAAGGTCAAGGACCTGCTGGTTCTTCAAAAGCAGATTCAATCCACTCAAAATGTGAAACAGGAAGTTCAGAATACCAAGGTCCGGGGCCTTGCCAAAATTTACGGAACAATGAAGCCGAAAGAAGCAGCGAAGTTGATGGAAAATCTGGACGATAAGCTGGTAATGGGTATAATCGCCACGATGACCACCGATCAGGCTGCGGCAATTCTTTCTTTGATGGAGGTCAAAAAAGGGGCTAAGATATCCGAAGCCCTGTCGAACCGATGAATAGTGAATAGCGATTAGTGGGTGGTGAATACGAAAAATTTTGAGCAGCGGACATTCAATAGTGAGCAGTAACCGGAAAAAATTTTTTACCCTTTCACCCTTCGCCCTTTTTCTTCTGCTCATCTATCACTGCTCGGTGCTCACCACCCTCATATTATCGGGCTGCCAGCCGGCGGTTGTAGCCCCTGCCCGCCCGGCAAATCCCCCTCCTGCCGTAAATGCTCCATCCACCGCTTCCCCACCCCGACCCGCCGAAGTGGTCGAAAAGAGCGTAGGCTATCTTGGCGCCCCCCGGACCATTTATCATGAGATCGGCCCCATGGAAACGATCTGGCAAATCTCCCGGTTGTACGGCGTATCGCCCGAGTCGATCTATTCGGCAAACAGGCTCACTCCCAGGGATCGTTTGGATGTGGGGCGCACACTGTCCATCCCGAACGCTGCAATGATACGCCACGTCATAAACCTCTACACAAACCGGCGCTGGAAGTATATCGTGGTGCACCACACAGCCACCGGAAAGGGAAACGCAAAAACCATCTACGTGTCCCATACGGAGCGCGGCTTTTCCAAGGGTCTGGGGTACCATTTTTTGATCGACAACGGGACCCTGGGAAAAGGAGACGGCCAAATCGAGATGTCTCCCCGATGGATCTGGCAACAAGTCGGCGCTCATTGCAAAGCCGGTGCTATGAACGAAAAAGCGATTGGAATCGCCCTCGTCGGAAACTTCGATTGTGAGAAACCTACCAAAAACCAGTGGAAATCACTGCTTTTTCTTCTTTCTGTCCTTCGCCCCTATTACCATATACCCGCGGCAAATGTCCTGGGGCACTGCGAAGTCCATGGGGCGAAAACCGACTGTCCCGGCAAACTGTTCCCCATGAAGGAATTGAGAAAATGAAAGAGTTTCGAGTTTTGGGTTAACTCAAAGCTAAAACTAACAACTGAAGACTTGGAGGGATTGTTTTTAATTCCCGAATTCCCAAATCCCTGAATCGGCTTTATATTTGTGGGGATCTGCCAGGTTGCGGGCGTGCTGAAGGGCTCACCCCACGGATAATGTTGTTGGCTTTAAGCCCTGTGGCAGTCCCTTAATTCCTGAATCCCTCAACCCGTTTTAAAAGGAGGAATCTCATGGGAGAGGTAGTCCACACGTCTCGTGTCAGGATCGTCAGAGAAAGAGGCCCCACCAGGAGAGCAATGATCGAAGGCTTCGGTGAGCCGGTTTACTATGGCGTCCACGGCGGTATAAAGAAATTTTACAAAGTCGAACCTGAAAAGGAGCACGCGGCCACTCTCGACCATATCGTAGCCGCGACCGCCGGCTGAATGATGGGAACGCTGGCCGCGTCGCTGGCCGGGAAAAAAATCCGCACTACCGAAGACCTCTACCAGGCCGATGTGGAGGGAGACATCGAAAATGTCAAAGGCATTCTCAAGATCACGACGATCCGTGTGAAATACCACCTTAAGCTCAAGGCGGATCAAAAAGAAGGCGCCGGGGAGGCTTTTGCGTCCTATCTGAGCCAATGCCCCGCGGCTCAAAGCGTCATCGGCTGCATCAAAATCCAGGACGATCTCGATCTTGAGGAAATCGCGTGAGTTCGCGAAAGGATGGCCCATGATGGCCTTACCGGCTCCGTCCTGGAATTTGTGCCTTACTTTTCAATCCATCCGCTCGCTCGCTATTGACAAAACAGGGTCGCCCTGTTAAACATTGCATCTCTTTGTTCCCCGGTAGCTCAATGGCAGAGCGGGTGGCTGTTAACCACTAGGTTGATGGTTCGAGTCCGTCCCGGGGAGCTTTTATTATAAGGCCAGGCAGCAATGCCTGGCCTTGACTTTTCTTCCAACTCTTACCACCGTAAACAGCAATCCAAAATCTTGACCTGAAATAATTTTGTCGATCGGATCGTTCTTTTCACGAATACCAATACGTGATAGATCCCATTGTGCTTGGCCCAAGGGAAGGCAATATTCGCTGGCATCAAAACGAAGTCTAACCTGAAACTGACAAAGTCGCGGGTCTTCAGCAACGGGAACGTCTTCCTGTGCTACGTACCGATGGCGTGAAACCAGACAAAGCGCAAATTGTCCATATTTCACAAACACCATTTGGAAATGCGCGGGTTAGCCCCCTGCTTGGGACCCTCAGAACTGGACAAAAATGGCTGTCGACTGAACATGAGGCAGGAGCTTAGAAGGCCATTTGAGGCATCGAAATCGTTGTAAGAAACTTGGGGTTCGCGGAGATCTGATTCGCCGTCTGTTCCACCGCTCATGCGTGTTATGATGCCGTGGTGTCTCCCTATTGCTCGTCAGAAAGGACCTCCTGTACCCGTCCTATCTGGCCGTCTTCGAGCCGCACTTTGATTCCGCGGGAATGGAAGGCGGATGATGTAAGAATATCCTTCACAGTACCAACGGTTCGTTTGCCGGTTCGCTGGTCCTTTTTTAGAATAATTTCGACGCGCTTTCCGGGCCTAACATCGCTACGCTGTTGACCATTCATTTCACTTTTCCCCTTCCGGCAGAACCAACTCGTTTCCATCCGGAGTTTCCGGATGGAAACTGACTCGCCAACATCAAGGCAAATAGTTTGTCACGCAACCTGCGTCATTGGAGTGACTTCTTTCTCCAACCTGCCTTCCAATCTTTCCCTGGCGATTTCCAAGTCATAACGGGCTTGGAGATTAACCCAGCTCTGGTCGTCAGTGCCCAAAAACCGGGCAAGCCTGAGAGCTGTATCGGCCGTAACGGCTCTTTTTCCTGCGACAATCTCGCCGATCCGCCTCTGTGAGACCCCAATAAATCTAGCATAGTATTGTGAAGCGGCAATTGAATTCTCTCGAAAGTGACCCGTTCTTCACTACGATAAAATTTTCACTTGCAGTCTCCTGGTTTTCTTCTATACTGCCGGCTTGCTTCAAATCCATACTGCTGCTCATATTCCCTGTTGATATCCCAGTCGTTGAGGTCCCAAATCCATTTGGCTTTCTGAGAGAGACTCAATTCGACAACATTGGGCTTTGCCCCCTGAAGTGACTCTGAAATCGGCTATAGAGGGAAGCGTCCTTGCTTGCCTGTTGTCCATCTACGCCCGCGGGTAGGCCGGGGTGATGAGGACGGCATGAGTGAGCCGGGACAAAACTTTTAATAAGCAAGCAGACAGGAGCAGAGATACATGGCAAAGAAAGAATATTTCGAGTGGACGGAATCCCTTTTCGATCCTGAAAAGACCTTCGAGAAACCGGAAGCGCTGGAGGGCCTCAAAATCGTCGAGCTTTGCACTCTGGTCCTGGGGCCTTCCTTACCGGCATATCTATCGGAACTGGGGGCCACTGTTTTTAAGGTCGAGATTCCGGGGATGGGCGACACCATGAGATCCCTCACCCCATTTGCCAAGTTCTTCAAGGGCGCGGCCCTGGGATGGCTCAAGGAAGCTCGCAACAAGTATCATCTGGGCCTCGACGTGCACCCCGAGGACGGCAAACAGGTATTCATGGACCTGGTTGCGCGTTCCGACGTGGTGGTTGAAAACCTGCGGTCCGGAACCATGGATCGCTGGGGGATCGGCTATCGCCAACTGAAAAAGATCAATCCCAAGCTCATCTACATCGCCCTTAACGGTTTCGGCCAGTGGGGGCCCTATATGGAGCGGCCGTCCTATGACGCTATCGCTCAGGCGGAGTCGGGCATGGCCTGGATCAGCGGTTTCCCGGACAAACTGCCGATGAAATCCGGTATCTGGGTGGCCGACCTGTACGGCGGACTGAACGGGGCCGTGTCGGTTCTCGCGGCGCTAAACCACCGCGACAAGACGGGCGAAGGTCAATTTATTGAAATATCACAGGCTGAAAACATGGTCCGATCTCTCGATTGGACCTGGCTATATCAACACTTTACGGGCAACGGACGGGAACGCTACGGAAATCGCGACGTGGCCATCTGCCCGAGTGATATCTTCCAGTGCCAGGACGAAATGGTGGCCATCGCTGCGGCTACCGACGAACAGTTCAAGGGGCTGTGCCAGGCCATGGGTAAGCCGGAACTGGCAGAGGATGGCAGATTTGCCACCCATCCGGCCCGCCTGAAGGAAGAAAACGCCACGGTCCTGCTGGAATCGATCCGCACCTGGGCACGGGAAAATAACTATGCACAAATCGATGAATTGGCCGGAAAACATCACTTTGCCGCCCAAAAGGTGAGCACCAACAAGGACCAC
The DNA here is from genome assembly GCA_900290365.1 of Syntrophobacter sp. SbD1. GTDB lineage: Bacteria > Desulfobacterota > Syntrophobacteria > Syntrophobacterales > Syntrophobacteraceae > SbD1. The sequence goes on from OMOE01000060.1 coordinate 7,421, forward strand.
TTTGAAGACGAGCACCTCAGGAAGCGCAATTTCACTTACACCATAGAGGATCTCGTCTATGGGGAAATCACCCAGGAAGGTGTTGTGCCCAAGATGTCCGAGACTCCCGCGCGCATCAAATGGACAGGGCGGCCGGTAGGATTTCACAATGAATACATCCTCAAGCGTGTTCTGGGATATTCCAGCGAGAAGATAAAGGCGCTCAAGGACGACAAGGTTATCGGCAAATGGGTGGATACGCCTCTGGGCCGAAAGCCCCCCGAGGATTGGGACGGCAAAAGCGGCCTCCCGTTGGCCTAGCATTACCTTTGATATCAAAGTCTGTCAGACGAGGAGAAAATAGATGTCCGATAAAGATAAATCCGAAAAGTGGAGTGAATGGATAAGGGAAAAGGATGATCCGACAAAGGCGAGCGGTAAACCCGAGGCACTGGAGGGCCTGACTGTGCTGGATTGCAGCAACTCCAGCATGTCGGGGCTTTTTGCCTCTTCCTATCTTGCCGAATTCGGAGCTGAAGTAATTCGCATCGAACCTCCCGAGGGTGACCCGGCCAGGGAATTCTCCCCGTGGGGGTATATGCACATGGGGACCGGCCTTGGCTATCTCAACGAAGGCCGCAATAAATATCATGTGACATTGAATCTCAAAGAGCCTGCGGGACAACAAGCTTTCAAGACGCTTGCCAAACGCGCCGACGTCATTATCGAGACCTTCCTGCCCGGCACTATGGACGAGTGGGGCATCGGCTACCGGCAACTCAGTGTGGACAACCCCAAGTTGATCTACTGCGCCCTGTACACCTACGGCCAGTTCGGCCCAAAAGCTTCCTGCGGCAAGGCCGACGTGGACGTAGTCAACCAGGCTTATTCGGGAGTGACAGCGGTTAGCGGTGAACCACAAAACGGCGCAGAGCCCTCACCTTCCGAGGTCCCTACCAAGGCGGGCAACTGGATGGGCTGGTACGCCGGGGGCGCCTGGGCCGGCCTGGCCATCATGGCGGCCACCCATTTCCGCCATCTCAAGGGTAAGGGACAATTCATAGATATATCCCCCGCAGAGGCCTTCGGGCGCAACATCAACTACGGAATCACGTACTGGCAGGCGTTTCAACAGACCCTTCCACGGGTGGGAAACCTTGACGTTGGAATCTTCCCTTACACCTTCTTCAAATGCAAGGACGGCTACGCCTTTCTTGCCGGCTTTGCCGACATCAACTGGAAGGCCTTCTGCACCATTATCGAACGGCTCGATCTTCGGGAACGGTATCCCACCGTCTTCGACCGCCTCAACCTCGATAACATGAAGGTAATGTACAAAGAGATCGAAAAGTGGACATTGGCGCGCACCTATGACGAGATCTTCGAGGCCGTCATGGAATACAACAGGACCATCGGTGTAGGGGTGGTGGTTCCCGGGAAACTCTGTTCGCCCAAGGATGCCATGGGGACACATAACTGGTGGGAGCGCGGAGTGCTGATTAAACAGAATGACCCCCACTACGGCGAGTTGACCATCGCCAATATGCCCCATAAGATGACAGGCTCACCTCCACGGGTCAAATGGGTTTGCCGGCCAGTGGGCGCTGACAACGATTATATCTTCAACAAGAAACTGGCCTGGGGGCCGACCAAATTGAAGGAAATGAAGGAACAGGGAATAATTTAGAGGGCGGTGGGACCGCCGGCCGGGATCGCCGCTGCCTCCGGCGGCGGCAAGAAGAATCCCAGTGCCCTCCACGACTTCGGCCACGCACGCGTCATGCGCGCGTGGCCGAGCGCCAAACAAGAGGGTGTGGGGGGCACAGCTCCCCACGCTCTCTATCTTTTGAAAAGCTCACAATTTAAGTGTTTTTTCAACAAAGCTTCCCATTGCTTCAGCAAGCGCTTCAGCTCCCTTTCCGGCAATCTCCCCCATGCGCTTGTGCAACGATCGCAGGTCCCTCAGGACCGTTTTGATTTCCTGCATCTTTTTCAGGTAACAGCGATCCGCTTTCCCGCCTCCCACCAATGCTTCCACAACAGATTCGGCGGCCATTGCCCCGCTTTTCAAGGCAGACCCGATCCCTTCCTGGGTGAAGGGCAGCAGGACACCGGCTGCATCACCTGCCAGCAGAACATTTCCTTTAGCCGGCACAAAAGAATCATCGAGCAAAACATCGTGCAACGCGCTCATTCCACAAGCGTCACGCCATACAGGCTTCGCATCGGAAGGCATGCCATAGTCATTTAGAACATCGGCTATCTCTTTTCTCAGTTGTTTTATACCGCCTCCCTCAACAAGGAAATGACCGTCCTTATAGTTGACGGCAAACCTTGGTGAAGGAGAGACATGAGGAAAAAACCAGTGGAAAAAGTCTTTATCAATAGACAACGGCTCCCGATAACATTCCCGCAATGCTGCTCTCGAATCCACGTTCAGATCGGGCCAAAAGGACCTCCTTACCTGTGAAAAGGCCCCATCGGCGCCTATGATAAAGCGGGCATACACTTTTTCTGTGTTTTCGTCCTCTTGCCTTTTGAACTCCAGTTGATAGCCGGCTTCATGCTCGACCATGGAATTAATATGAGTGGCATCAAGTATCCGGGTCCCTGATTCCGAAGCCTTTTGGCACATCCAATAATCCAGATTTTTTCTCCAGCCCACGGGTATATGACTTGATATCCAAACCGAATTGTTTCTGCCCGCGTGAAGGGCAACCCCTTTGTAGGCGCCCGTCAACACCCCCGGCGGCGGATCACCGAATTCCTCCCTAACCAGGTCATTGGCCCAGCGCCCCATTAACATCCCGGAGCAAACTTTATCTCGGGGCAGTTTTTTCTTTTCAATCAACAGGGCGCGCAATCCGGCCTTGCTGCACTTCTTTGCCGCGATAGATCCACCGGGCCCTGCGCCCACAACGACAACATCCAGAGTCTTATTTCCCATGGATTAGATTTTCATTCGCTCGATTCCGGACCTTGTTCACACAGCCGCAATAATTCCGTAGCCATGCTTTTGCCGGTCCGAGTCAAAAACCAATCCTCCAGGTGTCCCCTCAGCCCGTTCAGGAACTGCTCTCGGGTCATTCCAAAGCTCTCGGCATTGATTTTCGCTCTGTGCTTCGAATATCGCCACAATTTATCGGAATCCTTAACGATTGCATCGTTTATGGAAATCGCTTCCTTCCCGGAATCATGCTGCAGGATGATTTGCGTAATCTCCATTATGAGGTGAGCCGGATAGTTCACCTGTTCGAGGATCTCTGCGGCAATTCTTGCGCCTTCCCGCTCATGAACCCTGTTAAGCTCCATGTCCCTTTGGCCGGGACCGTAAGCAGTGATTTGAAGGTCCTCAGGGACACTTTTCCAGCCGACATCGTGAAGGATTATCGCAGGGAGCACCACGTTCGGGTCGCCACCCTCCGCGTGCAGCAAACGCACGGCGCACTCATATGAAATTCGAATGTGGTCATCGTTTCCGCGCGTATTGAGGAAGGGAGCCGCCAACTCAAAAATTTTCGATAACATTTCGTCCATGAAATACTCACTTATCCAGGTTCGGTAATCGACATTCTCCATCTTGATTGGGTCTAGCATGGCCTTCGGGGAGATGTCAACTTGATGTCACAAAATACTGTTTGACAATTATTACATGCTTCGGTAGCATCTTTACAGTACATAATGACGTTAATAAACGTTCTTTACTCCTTATCCGTTCCAAACTCAAGGAGGAAAAGCCAGCCCTGCCGGTGCTGTGTACCGGAGTCTGCGGACAACAGGCAGCCTCGCGGGCGGGCTGAAGAAGTTTAGATTAAACCACGATGCGAATAAGAGTGAGGCATTGAGCACAATGGACATTTTTAGAGGGAAGGTCATCGAGATAAAAGAAGGCGTGGTCATAGCAAAGGTCCGAATCGATATCGGAGGCGGATTTCTTATCACACATACAATTATGATTGATGACGTGCTGGACCTTGACATCACGGTGGGCGACGAGGTTTGCACGCTGATCAAAGGAGACAGCGTCAGGTTAATGAAAGAGTTATCTTAACGACGCATTTTATATGAAAGGGTTATTCCAAGGTAATTCACGTGACTGAACGGCTCACCATTGAGACACCGATGGGACGGCTATCGATGCTCACCTTTGCCTCTGTTGATGAGATCAGGGGGCTCAGTTTCGACAAGCAGTTCACGGAGCATACCGGGTTTCGTTCGATTCACACCAGGGTTGAAAGCCTCATAAGGATGGCGGCAGAAGAGGATGCAAACGTAGTCCTTGCGGTAACCGGTAATGAAAACATCGTAGGGTTTGGTGTTGTTGCCTATCCGGAGCCTTATCATCGATGGGTAAGACTCGAGCCTAAAGTTATGATGGAGGTAAAAGGGATAGAGGTTATCCGCGACTGGAGGCAAATGGGAGTCGGGGGCGCCCTCGCTAGAGGGATGCTGTCTCATCCTGAAGCGGAGGGAAAAATCATATATTTGGTGGGCTATACCTGGACGTGGGATTTGGACGGGGCGAAAATGAGCGCATCTCAATACCGAAAAATGATAATTCGCCTTTTCCAACTCTATCAGTTTAGAGAATTTACAACCAATGAACCCAATATTTCCCTGGATCAGAACAATCTTTTCATGTGCCGGATCGGCAAAAATGTCGGCGACCGGCTCCGTGACGAATTCAAATGGCTCCTGTTTGGCGTACATCCCGATCAGGCAAAAAGGTAAATCCGGCTTCATGGATTATATTGATTGGCTGCACGAGTATTGTGTCGAGAAGGTAGTTAGCTCCGAGCAGGCTATCTCTGCAATAAAGAAGGGCAACAGGGTTTTTATCGGGTCCGGTTGCGGCGAACCTCAGCATCTCATCAGGTCTATGGTGAGTGACTTCAACCTCCAGGACATCCTGGTCTACCAGATGCTTTCGGGTACGCTTTCTGAATACATCGACGATCAATCCTTCCTGGATCGTTTTTCGCTTAAGCTCTTCTTCATCAGCAAAGCCATGCAAAAGGCGGTTTTTAAAGGAAACATAGATTACGTTCCAGCCTACCTTTCACAAATTCCTGCGCTTTTTTTCGGTAAACATATCGGCCTGGATGTTGCCCTGGTCCAGGTGAGTACCCCTGATCAGTTCGGGTATTGCAGCCTTGGCATCTCCGTTGATATTACCCGTGCCGGAATGCAGAATTCCAGGTTGGTAATCGCCCAGATCAATCCCCGGATGCCGAGGACATTGGGCGATAGTTTCGTTCACGTCGATGAAATCGATTACCTGGTCATTCACGAAGAGCCCCTCGGAGAGTACCTGCCGATAATGGCGGACAATGAAACAGCTAAACGGATCGGCCATTATGTTTCACAACTGGTAAGTGACGGGGCTACCCTTCAGATCGGGTACGGACAACTGCCACACGCTATTTTAAAATACCTCGATGCCAAGAAGGACCTGGGAATACATACTCAGGTGATCACCGATGGATTTCTGCCTCTCTTTGAAAAGAAGGTCATCACTAACAAGAACAAGAAAAAGTCCCTGTTGCCCGGAAGAGCCGTCGCATCCCTTTGCATGGGATCTTCCAGGCTCTATGACTACGTCAACAATAATCCGATGTTTTATTTCCGCAGTTCCGAGTTCGTCAGCGATCCGGTCGTTATTGCACGAAACGATAATCTAATTTCCATCAGTTCGGCATTGGAAGTCGATCTCACAGGGCAGGTGTGCTCGGATTCCCTCGGATACCTCTTCTACAGCGGGATTGGAGATCAGGTTGACTTCCTTCGAGGAAGCGCCATGTCCAAAGGCGGCTTTTCCATTATCGCCCTGCCCTCAACGGCCCGCGACGGGAAGGTGTCGCGCATCGTCTCCCACCTCAGTGAAGGAGCCGGTGTGGCGACAACGCGGGGAGATGTCAATTTCGTCGTTACAGAGTACGGCATTGCGGAGCTAAAGGGAAAAAGCATTTATCAGCGGGTCATGGAACTGGCTCAAATCGCTCACCCAAAGTTTCGTGAGCAGTTGATCGATGAAGCAAAGACACACCACTATATTTTCTTCGATCAACTCCCGCCGCATCGGGAAGACCTGATCTTTCTTGAAGACTATAAAAGCTCTTTTCGGCTCAGAAACGGGAAAACAGTAGAGTTTCGTCCTTTGCTGCCCTCGGATGAGTTTGCATTCCGTAATTTTTTCTATTCACTCCAGGCAGAATCCATCTATTACCGGTTCTTCCACCTCAAGGATCTTTTTCCGCACCAAACCATCCAGGAACAATGGGCGAATGTGGACTACCGCAAGAACATGTCCATCATCGGCCTCACTTCCAGTGGCGGACACAAAGATATCATGGCTATTGCCTCGTACGCCCTGGCAGAACAGGGCCGGGCAGAGGTTGCCTTTGTGGTCCGAGAAGATTTCCAGGGGCAGGGAGTGGGCTCTCATCTCCTGGATGTCATCGAAAAGATTGCCCGGGAGAACGATTACAAAGGCTTTACCGCCACCGTATTGAGGGAGAACAAAGCTATGATCCACGTCTTTCGAAAGCGATATCCCAGTATGAAGGTAAGAACCATGGGCAGCGAGGTCGTCATTGATATGGATTTTAAAAACCAGGCGAGAGTCTAAATTGAAAATTGATGTTTAATCTCTGCCGCAACTGACTTTAGAATTTTCGAGCAGGATTTCATCTCAGGATCTTTAAGTTGGCCGCTTAAACCCATTACCCAGATCGCTGTCTGCGGTTCCTTCCTGCCAGTTTCCAAAGGTACCGCCAACGCCCGGATTCCTTCGATAAATTCCTCTTTGTCCTCGGCGATACCCTCCGCCCGCGCCAGTCTGATCATCTGCTTGTACTCTGCGCCGGATACACAGGAGTGAGGGGTGAAGTCCCTTAATTCCACCACGGAGAGCAGGTCGTTCAATTCGTCATCCGCCAGTTGGGACAAGAATGCCTTTCCATGAGCCCCGGCAACAAGGGGAATCTGACTTCCAATATCCAAAGAGATTTTGAATTTGAATCCGAGGTCCGCTTTGTCGAGAACTATCACCCTGAGCCCGAGTCGCATTCCCAAAATAGCGGAGAGGTTTGTCTGGCGGCTTATCTTTTCGAGATAGGGATGGACCGCCCGGATGAGATTGGAACCCTTTTCCGCTGCCTTCCCCAGCAGGTAGAGCTTCGGACCGAAAATATATTTGCCGTCGCTGTTCTCCAGGACGCCTACTTCTGCAAGGGTGTGGACCATGCTGAATACGGTGCCTTTGTGCATTTTCAACTTCGCGGCGATTTCGCTGATGCCCAAAGGTTCTTTTTTCCTGGCAAGCAATTCCAGTACCTCAAATCCCCTGGCCAAGGCATGAACCCTTTTGAACCCAATGCAATTCATAATGGCTGTCCCGTTTTATATGGAAAACGCAACGGGCCGATATTGACCCCCATTGCATAGTTAGTGGCCATCCGGAAACTCCGGATGTGACACTTACAGTTTCCAATTAATAGTTGACTAATTAGCGTCTTAGACGTACATAATGTCGTGTATACCGAGTACTTCTTTTCCGTTTTAAAATCAAGCCAGAAAAACTCAGCCTGCAGTTGCTGTCCACTTGGCCCCATGGACAGCCGATCTATTCGCGGAGCCAGTTACGGAAACACAGGAGAATTCATGGACAAAATTTGCACATATTCCTTTCAAGAATACTTGAGAATGGTCGAGTCCTTCCACGGTAGCGAGTCCCCCGGTCTTATCCTGGGAGGGATCATGGTGGACTATGCTCTGAGCGAAATCCCCGAAGGCGTTCTATTCGATGCCATCTGTGAAACAAAGCCCTGTCTGCCCGATGCGATCCAGCTCCTTACTCCCTGCACCTTTGGGAACGGCTGGCTCAAGGTAATAAACCTGGGGCGCTTTGCGATCAGCCTATATGAAAAAAAAGAGGGCAAGGGCGTTAGGATATTTCTGGATCCTTCAAAGCTGGGTGAGCGGAGCGAAATCAGGAATTGGTTGTATAAGCTTAAATCAAAATCTGAGCAGGATCAGGACCGTCTTATCGCTGAAATGAGAGTGGCAGGCCGGAGCGTATTAGGAATGCGTACCGTCGTCGTTAAACCGCAACATCTGGGAAAGACGAGCCGGGGCGCGATTACCGACTGCAAGATATGCGGCGAGCCTTATCCGGAAAGAGACGGTACGGTGTGTCGGGCGTGCGGGGGCGAATCTCCATATATAGAAAAATAGGAAAACAGGGTGAAGTTATGGATTCAACGGATAAAATCGCACTCATCAGGCTGATGAGACCGGAAGATTCCGAAGACATATCCAGGATCTACAGCGTAATCACAAAACAATCGGTCAATGCCGACTTCTCCAAACTGATTAAATCACATGCCGGAAGCAAGAATTCTGTCTGCTATGTCGCGGAATTAGACGGCAGGATCGTCGGATTCATGATCAGCTACATCCTAACCTTGAGCTTCGAGGCTGATAAGAGCGCCTGCATTGCGATCATGGGTGTAGACCCGGGGTGCATGGGCCAGGGCATCGGTGCTCATTTGGCTGCTGAAAGCCTTAAATTCTACGAAACACAAGGAATTACCCGCGTTTATACTTCCGTTAAATGGGATTCCTGCGATGTACTTTCATTTTTCAGGACTCTGAATTTTGAGAGAAGCGATTTCATCAACCTGACAAAAAAACTGGCTTAAATGGCAAATAGGACAGCAGGACTCCTGGCGCTCGACCGTGCCGTGGCGCTGGAGGTGCGTCGTGTCAAGGGTGCAAGCATTCATCCTTTTCAGTACAAATTAGTCTTGACGATCCATCGCGCCTGCGTTATAAGTGTTCTATATGAAGAACACGATCTCTCAACAGAACGCATCGCCCGCCCCGGCCGTCGACCGGGCGTTTGCCATCCTTAATCTCCTGGGTCATGCAAAAGAACCGCAAGGGGTATCGGCCCTGGCGCGAGTTCTAGGCATCGGCAAGAGCACCGTTCACGGTATTTTGCAGGCCCTTCTGGCTGCAGGGGCCATAGAAGACGCGGGCGGGCGTCAGTTCCGGCTTGGGCCTTTGGTGGATGAACTTGCCCGTAACAGGCGGGGCAGACGCACCCTATCCGAAATCTGCCAACCCCATCTCGCGGAGCTTGTCGAGCAAATAGGCCAGACCTGCATGTTTGGAGTGCCCGACGACGACCGTTTTCGGATCGTTACTGCAGTCGAGGGTCGGGGACCTTTCCAAATGAAAGTAGCCCAGGGGGGATCTATACCGCTGTTGGCGGGCGTAGTCGGCAAGATTGCCCTGGCTTGGGAGGCTGTACCCATGCCCGAAGTGCTGCCTCGCTTTACCCAAGACTCCATTGTGGATGCGCGGGTGCTGGGCGAGGAACTAAAGCAAGTTAGGACGGAGGCGCTTGCTTTGGATCGGGGAGAGTACTTGCGAGGCGTCTATGCTGCTGCATCCCCGATCCTGCAAGGTGACCGCTTGTTGGGCATTCTCTTCTCTGTGGGTTTTCACGATCAATTGGGAGAAGAGGGGCTCATGGCGCTTGGCCGGGCTGTAGCGCATGCGGCACGCGTCGTGTCAAAAGAATTATTGGAATGGAGAATTGAATAATGAAGGTGATCCGATTCACGCTCAACGGCGACCCCGCAGAACTTGGGGTCCGTTCTGATGAGACGTTAGTTCAGATTTTACGGGAGCGCCTCGGGCTTACCGGGACGAAGCAAGGCTGTGATCTGGGAGATTGCGGGTCCTGTACGGTCCTTCTGGATGGGGAACCTGTCCTTTCTTGCCTGATACTGGCAGCCGACGTAGAAGGCCATACGGTTGTCACCATCGAGGGTCTGGCAGACGGGGATGAACTCCATCCCGTCCAGCGGGCTTTTCACGAGGAAGGGGCAGTCCAATGCGGCTTCTGCACGCCGGGAATGGTGCTCGCCACGACAGCGCTCCTGGACGCCAACCCTAACCCCACAGAAACGGAAATCCGACAGGCCCTGTCAGGTAACCTGTGCCGCTGCACCGGTTATACAAAGATCGTCCGCGCAGTGAAGAGGGCCGCTGAAGCGAGCCGGATCGGTACACGAGGTTGCGAGTCATGAGCCGAGAGTTCCAGTGGATAGGAAAACCGGTGCTCCGCATTGACGGGGTTGCCAAAGTCACGGGCGCAGCAATGTACACTGACGATATGCGCCTTCCGGGGATGCTTGTCGGCAAGATTTTGCGCTCCCCCCACCCTCACGCCCGTATTCGCCGCATCGACACCTCCAGGGCAGAGGCCCTGGCCGGCGTCAAAGCAGTGGTGACGGGACAAGATGCTCCTGTACGCTATGGAATTCTCGCGGTGGCCGAGGATGAATATCCCCTGGCCGTGGACAAAGTACGCTTTGTAGGTGACGAGGTAGCGGCAGTGGCGGCGCTGGACGAGGCTACAGCCGTGCGAGCCCTGTCTTTGATCGAAGTGGATTACGAGGTCCTCCCTGCCATTTTCGATCCTCATGAGGCATTAATCCGCGATGACGTAAAGATTCACGAGGAAACTCGAAAGGCCAATATCGAGCGCAAGGTAAGCTTGTCTTTCGGCGACGTCGAAGCGGGCTTCTCCGCAGCGGACCATGTGAGAGAGGATACATTTTTCAAGGCCGCCGCCACTCACGCGCCGATCGAGCCTCACTCAGCCCTCGCACAATATCAGGACGGGAAGTTCACCCTCTGGTCATCCACCCAGGTGCCCCATTTACTCCATCGAACTCTGGCCAAGGTGCTCCAAATGCCCGCGGAACAGATACGGGTAATCAAACCTTTTCTGGGAGGAGGTTTTGGAGGCAAAGGGGAGGCCCTTCCCCTGGAGTTTGCCGCCTGCCTTCTGGCCCGCAAGGCGGGCAGGCCGGTCAAGATCACCCACACGCGAGCAGAGGTGTTTCTCACTCACAGGGGCCGCCACCCGATGCATATGAAGCTGAAGACGGGCGTGAAGAAAGACGGCTCTATCACCGCGCTTCAATTCGAGAGCCTCCTGGACGGAGGCGCCTACGGTTCCTACGGCGTTGTCACTCTCTACTATTCGGGGCAACTCCTCACAGGCCCTTATGTCATCCCTGCTTTCCGCTTCGACGGCGCCCGTGTTTACACCAACAAGCCCCCTTGCGGAGCCCAGCGCGGTCACGGTGGGGTTCAGCCCCGATACGCCTTCGAGGTTCATTTGGATCGGATCGCAACAGACCTGGGAATCGATCCTCTCGCGATGCGCCTTAAAAACGCGGTTGAGCCCAACACGCGCACCGTGAACGAACTGAGGATCACTTCCTGCGGGTTCAAGGAGTGCCTGGAGCGTTCTTCCCGCGCAGTCTCCTGGACCGAGCGAAGGGGCAAGCTCCCCCGAGGCCGTGGCATTGGGATCGCTGGAGGTTTCTACATCTCCGGCGCGGGCGTTGCCATCTATTTCAACCCCATGGCTCATTCCAGCGTGCGCATCGAGGCGGACCGAAGCGGAAGGGTCACGGTCTTTTGCGGGGCTTCGGATATAGGTCAGGGGTCCGACACCATGCTTGCCCTGGTAGCAGCGGAGACCATAGGGATACCTCCGGAATCTGTGAGAGTGGTATCGGCAGACACGGACACCACGCCTGTAGACCTTGGGTCGTACTCCAGCCGGGTGACCTTCATGGCGGGTAACGCTTGCCACGCGGCAGCGAAGGAAGTGCGCAACCGGGTGCTTTCAGCAGTGGCTGAGGCGCTTGACGTCCCTGTCGACCGACTTGAGATTTGCGACCGAGTGGTGGGAGTGCCGGACAATGAAAGGAAATCTTTCACCTTTGCGGAGGCGGTTGCCCTAGCTGAATCTCGGGGTGGGCCTGTGTGCGGATCGGGCGGCTACACGCCACCCAATCTTGTCGGCTCATACAAGGGCGGAGGAGTAGGACCCAGCCCGGCTTACTCATTCGGGGCGTATGCGGCAGAGGTGGAGGTGGACGAGGAAACAGGGAGCGTAAAGGTGCTCCGCCTGGCGGCGGCCCACGACCTTGGACGGGCACTGAATCCCCCTGCAGCGGAAGGGCAGGTGGAAGGAGCCACCGTAAATGGATTGGGTGAGACCCTGCTGGAGAACCACGCGTTTTTGGACACGGGTCAACATGCGAGCCCGAGCCTGCTCGAATACAAGGTCCCTACCGCCCTGGATGTTCCGGAGATCGAGGCGATTCTCGTGGAGAGCATCGATCCGGAAGGACCTTACGGCGCCAAGGAGTGCGGCGAAGGGAGCCTTCATCCCTCGATTCCTGCCATCGTCAATGCAGTGTACGATGCAGTGGGGGTGTGGATCCACGAATTACCCATTACCCCGGAAGCCGTACTAAAGGCCCTGCGAAAGAAGGAAAAGCCATGATGGCCTTGCCTGCATTCCGTCTGATGAAGCCCGTGTCGTTGACCGAAGCGCTGAGCACCCTGGCAGAGAATCCGGGGGCGCTTCCCGTCGCCGGAGGCACCGATTTGTTGGTGTCCATGAAACAGGGCCTGTTTAATCCGACACACCTTGTAGATCTCAAGGGAGTGCCTGATTTGCAACGCATCGATATCTCGGAACACGGGGTTTGGCTCGGGGCCTGCCTGCGTTTGTCCGAACTGAGGGACCATTCGGAGATTCGGCGGCGCTACACCGCGCTAAGCGAGGCCGCAAACCTCGTAGCGAGCCCTCCTTTGCAGAATCGTGGAACGCTGGGGGGCAACATCTGCCTGGATACCAGGTGCTGGTATTACAATCAGAGCGCCTTCTGGAGACACAGTCTGGGTTACTGTCTGAAAAGAGAGGGTAACATTTGCCGGGTTGTCCCCGGATCGAAACGTTGTTATGCAACCTTCTCATCCGACACAGTGCCGGCCCTGATTGCTCTGGGCGCCAGAGTGAAATTGGCCGGTTGGCACGAAGGGGCTTTGACGGAACGCGAATTCCCTCTGGAGGATTTCTTTGTGGAGGATGGAATCAGGCGCAACGTCCTGCGCCCTGGTGAGGTGCTCGTGGGTCTTCGTTTGCCGCCGGCACAGGCCATTCGCTCCGGTTACCGCAAGTATCGGCAACGGGCGTCTATCGACTACCCCCTGGTCTCCATCGCCGTAGCATTGCGTATCGCTGAAGGAAAACTTGAAAATGTGCGGGTTGTCGTTGGCGCCCTGGCTTCGGCGCCGGTTTTGGCTGTGGAGACAATGGCAGTGCTGGAAGGCAGCCGGCCCACCCCCGATTTGCTGGGCCGTGCAGCCGAATTCGTCACGAAGAGGACCCGGCCGGTGAAGAACCAGGCAAGCAGCCCGGCTCATCGCCGTCACATGGCGCGGGTGCTGTGTCGAAGGCTCTTGGAACAAATAGTGATGGCGCCTGGTGCCTGAAAAGAAGATCGAAAGTTCTACAATGAAGGAACTGCTTCCAACGCTATCACCGATGGCAATTGACGGCGCCTTTCGGAATAACTAAGGTAAGCTGTATGCGCCAGATCAGATTGTCGACTGCAACCTCACTTGCGAATTCACTTAACCAGTAGGAGATGAAAAATGGAAACCAGTATTCGTAATCATTTGAAAGGTAAGGTTAAAGGTATCGTCCTTGGTGAAGTGGTTTCTGAAGTGGAAATTGATACTCCTGCGGGAGTCGTCGCCTCTGTGATCACGACCCGTAGTGTCAAGCGCTTGAACCTCAAGGCCGGTGACGATGTACACGCCGTCATAAAGGCCACCGCAGTCAGTGTCGAAAAGCCGTAAAGTGCCTGCCGTCTGCTCCCTCAAAAGGGCGGGCGGCCAATTCTCTATGGACATTTTTCACTCGAATTCCTATTCAAATGCCTCCGTCGGCCCATTTCGCCATAAGACGCCATGGGATACCGCGACGCTCTTGATAACGGCAAAAACCTGCTGTCCCGCCCTCAAGTCCAGGGTTTTCAAAGCTTGAGGAGTGATTCTTGCCAGCAGCGGACAGCCTATGTCCAGCCTTACGTCCACCAACGATCCGTTCCCGGGGGTAATTTCTTCAACCGTTCCGGGCAAAATATTCTGCACGCTGATTTGCTCCGGAGCAACCAGTGCAATGGCCACACTTCTCGCCTCTATGCGAACCCTCACCTTTGCCCCTACGTACGCATCCAACCGGGGCACCTTCAAAACTCCTCCCGGGAAACGCAGGTGCGTTAGACCGGCTGTTTCATGCTGTGATTCCACCACGGTCGATATCACCGCGCCGCAGTCCGTGTAGCCGGTTAAATGCTGTAGATCGCGTCGGCTCATCAAGTCTTCAATGCTGCCCACCGCAACTGCGCTGCCCGAATCCAGAACAACCATTGCATCGGCAAGATTTAGAATTTCTTCGAGTGAATGGCTGACATACAGTATAGGTATGGAAAACTCGCCGGACAAACGAGCGATGAAAGGCAGGACCTCTGCTTTCCTGGCAACATCGAGGGAGGCAAGCGGTTCGTCCATGAGCAATACTGAGGGACTCGTGAGCAGTGCGCGGCCGATGGCGACCCGCTGTTTTTCTCCGCCCGAGAGTTTCGCCGGTCGACGGTCGATCAGATGTTCGATACCGAGCAGGTGCACGACCTGGTCGAAATCGACATAGCGCTCAGCCTTTGGGGCCAGCCCCATGCCGTAAGTCAGGTTGGAGCGCACGGAAAGATGAGGGAACAGTCGTCCATCCTGAAAAATATAGCCAACGCGGCGCTTTTCAGGGGGAAGATCGACCGACATTGTTGAATCGAATAAGCGGCGATCGTTTACGATAATGTGACCTTCGTCCGGACGAACGAGTCCCGCCACCATGTTGATAATGGACGTCTTGCCCGCCCCGGATCGACCGAATAATGCAGTCACGCCCACTGCTTCGGACCGGAACACCGCGTTTATGACGAAATCGCCCTGCCTGCGCTTTACGCGTACATCCAGCACAATTAGGCCTCAACCTTCCATTCGAGCTGCAAAGCGCCTGGCCAGAAGCTCCGATGCCACCAAAGCCGCCATTCCGAGAACTACCGCGATAACACAGAGCCGCATGGCAGCCCACTCTCCACCGGGGACCTGGGTCAGTGTGTAGAGAGCCAGGGGAAGAGTCTGCGTCTCCCCCCGGATATTGGAGACGAACGTGATGGTCGCGCCGAATTCGCCCAGGCTGCGGGCAAATGCCAAGATCGCCCCAGCTATGATCCCCGGCACAACAAGCGGCAGTGTCACCGTGAAAAACACTCTGACCGGTCCAGCCCCAAGTGTCCGGGCTGCGGACTCCAGTCCTCGATCGACACCCTCCAGGGAGAGCCTGACCGCACGCACAAGCAGCGGGAAAGCCATGACCGCAGATGCCAATGCCGCTCCCTTCCAGGTGAAGGCAATCGTGATGCCCAGGGTCTTATAAAGTAAGGCGCCTATTACACCCCTGCGGCCGAACAGAACCAGCAGCAAATAGCCTAACACTACGGGCGGCAACACCAGCGGTAAATGGATCACGCCGTCCACCAAGGATTTGCCGGGAAACCTCAGCCGTGCCAAAACCCATGCTGCCATAATCCCCAGCGGAAGGCTGACGGCAACCGCCCAGCCGGAAACCCAAAGACTCAGCCTCAGGGCCTCGATTTCGACAGGAGTCAGAGCAAATGGACTCATCAGCGCACGCTAAAGCCGTATTTTTCAAAAACGGCCCTGGCTTGAGGCGTTTTTAAAAATTCAAGGAAGCTCTTTGCAACCTGGGTTTCATTGCCCGCAACCAGTGCTGCCGGGTATATGATCGGAGGATGGCTCTGTTCGGGAAACGTGCCGACCACCTTGACTTTTTTCGTGACGGCAGCGTCTGTGGCATAGACAATCCCAAGAGGCGCCTCGCCAAGTTCAACCAAAGTCAACGCGGCGCGGACATCACTTTCTCGTGCAACGTTGCCTTGGATGCTCTGCCAAACGCCCAGCTTTTCAAGAGCCTCTTTCCCATAGATGCCGGCCGGCACATGGTCCGGGTCGCCCATTGCCAGCTTGCCGCCTGCCAGAAGCCCGGCAAGGTCAAAACTTTTTGAGATGTTCACCTCGCCCACCTTGCTGTCGGCCGGGGCGATCAATACAAGTCGATTACCCAGCAGATTAAAACGCGTGGAAGAATCAATCAGCTTTTCTTTTGCTAAATAGTCCATCCACTTTTCATCTGCCGAAATGAAAACGTTAGCAGGCGCCCCATTTTCGATTTGTTTGGCAAGAGTCGAAGAGGACAGAAATGAGGCGATGAATCCGCCCATCTTCTTCTCTTCAAACAATTTACCGATTTCGGTCAGAGCATTGGTCAGCGATGCGGCTGCAAATACGGTCACCGTCTCGGCCGCCCGTGCGGGAGCTTGCAAAGCAAAGGAAAAAGTCAGGACGAACGCCACAATCACAACCAAACATCGAGGTGCCCGCTTCCGATTCATGATCGCCCTCCTCAGATGGTGTCAGTTCTTGTCATCTCCAGGGATACACCCGCCGGACCGGGGTTGGGAGCAAAGCGGCGAGGAACTTTTAATTTGCCCCGGCAGTTCGGCCGCCAGTTCACCTTCATAATCCCGTGCCTCACATTGCCAAGGATTTCAGCCAACTCCCCGAGTACAGTGACCATCGCAGATGCCCCGATTCCAACCCATGGTAGCCCCAACCCTTGCTCTTTGCAACATGAGCAGTACTCGCGACATCAAATGTAATTTATAAAATATATTTGACAATTACAACAATACCAATGTAGCTTCTAAGCAGTACATAATGTCGTGTATGGACAATACCTACTCCTTCTCCTTTCTAAAATCAAGAGCGAACGGTTGAAGGGGGAGATGGTATGGAGAGGGTTGTAAGGGTTGCCGGCGCTGGCTATGCCTCGCGGAATACATACAACGCCTTCTGACAACTTGTCGGCAGCAGGCTCTTCCCGGCCTGCGACGACGGTCACCCGCAGCAGGGATACTGCAGTTGACTCTGGCGCGTTATCCTGCGGCCATCCATGTGCGGTTCCGTTGCCCCGCCGCCGGATGGCCCGGATAACTCGTTGCCCCGGAGAGGTAGTGGGAACGCCAACCCAAGTTGGCGCTGCTTCTTCGGCAGACGCCCGGGAAGATTTGCAATGAACGATGATTTTAAGGCTCTGTTGGATGAAGCGCAGCATCAAGATGATGGATTACAGCAATGTGAAAGGATTGGAAAGTATCGAAGTGGTTTTGGCCTGTAAGGACAGATTCACCGGCCTGAAGCAATCTTTTGACTTCTCTTGCGCAACGTCACCGTATATATCTAAACCTTACATTTTTATGGCCATAGTTTACATAGTTGCCAACGGCCGACGGAAGCGATTCCTTAGCCGCGATGATGCTCACCGCACCTCACCAACAGGGGGGGAACCGCCATGGGAGTTATCAAGAACCAAGTGGTCTGTAACCTCAGGTCGGCCCGTACAGCCAAAGGGCTCTCTCAGGTTGAACTGGCTGCGAGGGTGGGTGTCAAACGGCAGGCCGTCTATGACATGGAGACCGGTCGGTATGTGCCCAATACTACTCTGGCGCTTCGGATCGCAAAGGAGTTGAGCTGCAAGGTCGAAAACCTCTTCGTCCTCGATGAGTATGAAGAGGAAGGACCCATAACGTTGGTCGACAAGGCGGGCCTGGAGAGCACCAGGGTCTCGGTGGCCAGGGTGCGCGAGCGGCTTATTGCTTATCCTTTGGACGGCAAGTGGTTGTTGAGTGAAGGGTTTCAGGCTGCCGACGGCTTGCTGTCTCCCGATTGCAACCATGTCCAACTCCTCCAAAGTGGTGGGCAACTGGACAAAAAAGTCTTGCTGCTCGGCTGTGATCCCGCTTTTACAATTCTGGGCGCACACGCATCCCGGTCTTCGGGTGGTGCAAGCGTCCACTGCCGGTTTGCATCAAGTCATCTTGCGCTGGAAAGACTTGCGGCGGGCCATGCGCATCTTGCCGGGACTCACCTGCACAACGCCCCATCGGGTGAATCCAATGTAACGGTCGCGCAGAAGGTTTTAGCCGGTTCGAAGGCCATGGTAATCGCTTTCTCGTTCTTCGAGGAGGGGTTGATGGTTGCCCCGGGGAATCCCCATGGAATCCGGACTGTCGCCGATCTGGCCAAAGAAGGGACCAGGTTCGTAAACCGTGAACCCGGCGCCGCTTTGCGCATCTTGCTCGATGAGCGACTGGCTCAGGCAGGGATTGCGGGCACACATATCACAGGATACGATAATCAGGTTTCAAGCCATAACCTGTGCGCTCAGCTGGTTGCTTTCAATATGGCGG
>OMOE01000060.1:25687-27198 GCA_900290365.1 Syntrophobacter sp. SbD1
AAGCCATAACCTGTGCGCTCAGCTGGTTGCTTTCAATATGGCGGATGCGGCTTTGGGGCTTCGAGCCATTGCCACGGCCCACGGGCTGGACTTTGTCGTCATGGAGGCAGTGCGCTGCGATCTGGTCATTCCGTGTGATTTGATGGATCTTCCGGCTGTCAAGGTACTCCTCGATGTGTTGCAGACACGGTCCTTGCGCGAGGAACTCTCATCCCTTCCCGGCTACGAATCAGCTTGCACCGGTACGGTCATCGGTCAGGTGTAGATCGGCCGATCTTGCCAATCATTTTCTTCCTCCTTGATTCAATCCAGGATATGGTCTGAGATACGTTGTTTGCGGGAAGAAGGGCCAGCCCAAAAGAGTACCTTGGGCCGGCCCGGATGGGGTGTTGGAGAGTTGACCGGGAACTTCGCCAACGGCTATCCTGAAGCTCTTTATATCAAGCGCAAACTCTCATCTGCGCGCTCCCACAAAAATTAGCCCTATTGGTTCTTTTCTTTCTCGTGCCGAGCCTTCCAGTTCTCATGCATTTGCTCAGCCTTGGCGCGCTGCTCCGGGGTCAGGACTGCATACATCCTGGATTTCATGCGCTGTTTCCCCACAATCAGTTCTGCTATGGTATCTGCTTGTCCCTTCGCGATGGCCCGGACCTTCACTTCATCAAATTGACCCTTCGGCAGAGCGCGGAGCTGTTCGCGCCCGGCCTTTAGTTTTTCAACAATTGGTTTCATTTTCCCGCGCTCTTCGAGCCTGATGGCAAACATCTCTTTCTTTTGCGCGTCAGTCAAATTGAGCTCTTTGAAAAAATGGTGATGCCGGTGGCGACCCTTCCAATCCCCGTGATGACCCTTCCAATGCTCCCCGCAATGCCCTTCGTCAGCAACGCCGGGAGTGGCCGCCCCCTGGTCCGCTGATGTGACAGGGTTGAATAAGAACAATGACCCGATCATCCACACTGCCGATACCAAAGTTACGGTAAACCCTTTCTGTAATGTCTTCATAATGTTTCTCCTTAAGATTTGATAGTTCGTTCGATGATAAATAAATAAAGGAAGTCTGCACCAAGGTCGAGTTAATATTAGTTAACGCAAGTAAAGTTTGGTAAAGATATACCTGAGTTAAGAGGAAAAGGTGTGTAACTGACATCGAGTTTCTTGAAATTTTGTCAAGGTTTCCTGCCGCCGCCGAAGGCTTCGGCGAACCCGGCTGGCGGTCCCACCGCCCTGTACCCGCCCCAGGCACTTGCATAGGGAATTATCGAATGCGCGAAAGTGCGAAAGAAAAAGTGAAATAGATCCTTAAAAGCGCGGGGAGCTGCGCCCCCCACACCCCCTTCGCCGCTGCGCGGCTCGTTATGGCGCCGGCGGCGGGGGTCGCCGCCAGCGCCGAGCGCTCGGCCTTGCGCGCTTAGCGCGCGAGGCCGAAATCAGGGGGGTGCGGATATTCTTTAGCAGGATGCTGAAAAAAGGGTCTCTTCTGACTCACTGATTTTTCGAAAGTTTTTCGAGAA
>OMOE01000084.1 GCA_900290365.1 Syntrophobacter sp. SbD1
AGTTTCATTCTCGTTCAAACGGCGTCTGCGGACGTAGCGGCTCCGCTGGATTCCGGCCCAAAAGCGCCACCGGAATGACGACATCTGATCCGGGGCTTTTCATGGAGCTTTAAGCGGTCCATCATGCAATACTTTCGTATATTCCCGGAAATGTCAAACTCTGGGAGTCCGCCGGCAGAGCCGGAGGTTTACCCTGTTAATTAGGCGTTGAAATCCCTCAAGAGGTTCAATTCATATGGAAATGAAATTCCACCGGCGAGTTGACTAAACAGTGACGGCCATAAAATAAAATAGCATCATTTCGCAAGGCGCAATAAAGATCTGAGGCGAGCGGTCTATGAGCACGATCAGGCAGGAGATCATGGCCCTTTTGTCGGAGGGGAAGTACGGGGCAAAGAACATCTCCAAAATCATTCGCATTAGCGAAAAGGAGGTTTTCGAACACCTTGAGCACATCGGCCGTTCACTCAAATCACAGAAAATGAGGCTCAAAATAACCCCGGCGCTCTGCCTGGAATGTGGTTTCAAATTCGAGGGCCGAAATCGTTTTACATCTCCGGGAAAATGTCCCAAATGCAAAGGAGAACATATTCAGGACCCGCAATATAGCATCGAAGGCCCTTAGATTTAGCGTTCAGGACAGTTCCTGCCCTCTGCCTTGAATGCGCTTTGTCTTCGGTATCTCTACTCGGCGCTCTCGGAAAGGACACTATGCCGCTTCACGCACGCCAACAACCAGTTTCTTACCCAATGCCGCCAAGGCGGTTTCGATCTGCTCAATGCGGCTGGCATGGGTAAGGCTTAACAGGCGGTCTATGACCGTTGGGGAGAGGTTGAGCTTGCGGGCCAGGTCTGCTTTGCGAAGGCCTGCATCAAGCATGGCGTTCCACAAAAGAATTTTTGCCGAAAGTCCTACGGGAAGGATTACGCCGGGGCGCCCTTTGAGGGGAGAGGGCATGGGGATACGCTGACGGTCGTCCATATAGGCTGAGAAGATGGCAGTGAGGGCGCCGACAGCGTGACTCCTGGCGTCGGCCTCATCATCTCCGAAGGTCACTGCCTCTGGGACATCGGGAAATGTGGCAAGTATTGTATCGTTATCGTCGGGCTCAAGATTGACTGGATAGATCAACATAACAGGCCTCCTACTTCACTCCAAGCTGCTTCTTGATTTTCTCGACCAATCCCGTGCCAAGTTCCTTGTTGCCGCCGTGCATGGGCAAGTCCGCTTTCTTGTCACCCAGGCGGGCAATAATATGACCGGTGCCCGCCTTCGTTTCGAATGTGCAACCTTGCTTCTTCAGCCATGCTTTGAATTGGTTCGAGTTCATAAATTTATATAAACAGATTTGCTTATGATATCAAGAAATTTGTAAACATTTATGTTTATCAATGCCATTCACTGGAGGCGCAGGGGAGAACACATTCAGGACCCCGAATATAGCATCGGATGCCCCTGGGCGGCTGGCCCGCAGCAGGGATTGGCACTCAAACCTTCGGCGGCGGGCGGTGGGACCGCCAGCCGGGTTTGCCGCTACCTTCGGCGGCGTCACAGGCAGGATCTCGATGGATGGGCACTAGCTTTTGCATGGAATAGTTCTTATTGAGAAAACGAACCAGTTCGTAGATAATGGGGCATGTTCCGATTTCAGGAGCATGAGCAAGAAGTTTTTCTAAAGCGAGGAACGAGCAGGTTTTTTCCGGATCCTGCTGTCCGGCGCCTGCTGCTAATGCCGAATTCCAAAGAAGGTGAAACGGTGATGAACATGGAAGAACGCAAAAAGAAGGCTAACAAGACTTATTGTGATGGGCATGCCGAAAAGGGAATAAAAATTTGTTCCTGGGAAAAAATGCCCGGCTGGCAGAAGTTTTTGAAAGGCGAAATAACCGAGAGTGAGCTTAGTGAGCATGCCAAAGAAGAACTGACCCAACTTGATCAGGCTTTCGGTAAATTTTTGCGCGATGACAAAGACAAGGATTCCCCGGAACCGCCCAAAGAGGCGCCGCTCTCGGAAAAGATGAGAATCGCCAATAAGATCTACAAACAGGCGTGTGTGGATTCCGGTTCAAGCCCGTGCTTTTTCAAGAATTTTGCCACCTGGCAGCAGTTCGTGCACGGCGAAATCGAAGAAAACGATTTCTACGAAAGGGCCCGTGAAGAAATCCAAAAGCTTGCTTCAGAGCAATAAAGCGCGAGTTGAAGCAAGAAGCAATAAGAGGAAAGCACCAACTGTCAGGGTCACGTTATAGTGTCCACAGCACAGCCCCTACCAGAGACCTTTTGACACAGGTGGAGGAGCGAAGCTGGGCGGGGCGGATAAACACATATAGATAGGACACTTCCCGCTCCATGCTTCCCGCTTCCCGCTCCTTCAACGATAAATAGACATGCTCTTCGTGCTTGCGCTGAAAACATCCCTGTTTACAATCACATTTACGCAGGCAGGTTTGCCCGAAGATCCGGCCCGCTCCAGGGCCGGACGGATTTCAGAAGGCAGGACAACTTGTTCTCCATACCCGCCCATGGCCTCTATTACCCGGTCATATCTAAGAGGAGTGAGAACGCTTGCCAGGTTTCCCCTGTCAGGACCATACCGTGCGAGTTGAAGGAACCGCACCTGGTTCCAGGCGGCGTTGTTTGCGACAATTCCAACCACGGGCAAATTAAAGCGGATGAGCGTATCATAATCAAAACCGGTACATCCGAAGGCCCCATCGCCAAAAAGCGCGACCACCTCAGTTGAGGGGAAGGCCGTTTTGGCGGCGATGGCAAAGGGCGTACCAACTCCGAGCGTGCCCAGTGGACCGGGATCGAGCCATTTGCCAGGCTTTCGCGTCCTTATCACGTTGGCCGAAATGGTGACCACGTCCCCTCCATCAGCAATGAAAATAGAATCGTCGCTCAAAAAATCGTTTATCTCACGAGCAAGCCTGAGAGGATGAATGGGAACTTCATCGGAGGTCAGAAATTCCCTTTCCTTCTCGAGAATCTCGTTTTCCTTCGCCCGAAGCTCCCGGCGCCAGACGTCGCGATCCGCTCTGAGGCTAACGGCCTCTAAGAGATCTTTGAGCGCAGGGCCGATGTCCGCATTGATCGGGACATCAGTTGACCGGTTGTGGCAGAGTTCGGAATAATCCAGGTCCACCTGGATGATCTTCGCGCCGGGGGCGATCCGGTCCCCATAGCCAAGTCGAAAATCAAAAGGGGTCCCTACGACAATGACCACGTCCGCCCGGCTGAGCGCATGGCTCCGCGATCTGCTGAACAGGAATTTTGAATCCGGGGCAAAAGCTCCCCTTGCCGCTCCGTTCAAATATGTGGGAATTTGCATCTTTTCAGCCAACGCTTTAAGACTATCAACCGCCCGGCAGAGCCATACCTGCGTGCCGGCGAGAATGGCCGGTCTATCGGCCCTGTCGAGCAACTCAGCCGCCCTCTCGACATCCCCGGGATCGGGCCGCGTCCCGCCTTTTGCCCTGTAACCAGAGGGAATCCGCACTTGTGTCTCTTCAAGTGCGCTCGCCAGCACATCGTAGGGGATTTCAAGAAACGAGGGTCCCGGCCGGCCGCTGTATGCTTCGCGAAGAGCCATGGCCATGTATTCGGGGATGCGCTCGGTTTCAAAGACAGTCGCAGAAAACTTCGTGATCGGCTTCATTATTTCCACATTGTTCAACTCCTGCAAACCGCCCTTGAGGAGACTGTTAAGAGGCACCTGCCCCCCGATGAGAAGCATGGGGACTTGCGCCCTGAAGGCGTTTGCAACTCCCGTAACGGCATCAGTCACCCCCGGCCCGGCGGTAACGACCGCGAGGCCCGGAAAGCCCGTCAGCCGCGTCCAGGCATCGGCCGCATGGGCCGCCGTCTGTTCGTGCCTCACGTCGATTATCTTGATCCCTTCCTCGGCGCATCCGTTGTAGATGTCCATGACGTGCCCGCCGCACAACGTAAAGATCGCGCCAATCCCTTCGGCGTTGGCGAATTTTGCAACAAGTTGACCGCCTGTGATTTTTCCCATCGGATGATCCTTTTCAAAATGAGACCGTTACTCTTAATAATGCCTCAACTTGACTGCCGAAAGATCCACAAAACCATTTTCGGAATTATAATGCTATAAGGTTGGGCATGAGATACCTGAGGAATTCCCGATGACTCATAAACCAAGTTACGAAGAACTGGAAAAGAGGATCAAGGAGCTGGAAAAGGAAGCTCTTATGCGCAAGCCGGCGCAGGACGAGGCAGACGTCCAGAGGGAAACGCTGGCCAGGTTATTTGAAATCGCACCCTATATCATGATGCTCGTTGACAAAGACGGCCGTGTAACGAACATCAACCATAAAGGTGTAGCTTTTTTAAGCAAGCCGAAGGATGCCCTTTTGGGCCGGCTTTGCGGAGAAGTATTCAGTTGTGTAAATTCTTTCGACGTTATGGGGTGTGGAAGGAACGCGCCATGTCTCGACTGTCCGGTCCGAACCAAAATTATGTACACCTTGGAGACCGGCCAGGGCATCTATGATGCCGAAGGCCGCCTGACAGTGCGTAAGGGCTCGACGGATGTTGCTGTTGACGTGCTCATAAGCACTGCCCTGCTTAAAGACAGGGATGCCGACAAGGTGCTCGTTACGATCAACGATATCACCGAGCGCAAGCGGGCCGAGGAAAAGATGCTGCGCGCGAATGAAGACTGGGAACGGACGTTCGATGCCGTACCCGAACTCATTGCAATACTTGACAAGGACTACCGGATTGTGCGCGTGAACAAGGCTATGGCAGCCAGGTTAGGCGTGAACCCTGCAGAGTGTATCGGGCTTAAGTGTTATCACGCTATCCATGGGACGAGCGAGCCTCCGTTGTTTTGCCCGCACAGGCAATTGATCGGGGATGGAATCGAACATACTACGGAGGTCCACGAAGAACGTCTCGGCGGCGATTTCCTCGTAACCGTTTCGCCGTTTTTTGACCCGGGGAGTGGACTGATCGGGAGTGTCCACATCTGTCGTGACATCACTGAGCGCAAACGGGCTGAAAATGCGCTCCTTGAATCCGAAAAAAAGTTCAAGAGCTTTGCAGAGCAAGCGCTTGTAGGCATCTATCTCTCTCAGGACGGAGTCTTCAAATATGTAAACCCAAAGTTCGCTCAAATGTTCGGCTACACGGTTGAGGAATGTCTGAATGATATGCATTTCAAGAACCTGGTCTACACGGAGGACTTTTCTAGTGTTGCGGAACTGGCCAGGATGCGGGCATCCGGCGAACTCGAATTTTTTCGGCACAGCTTCAGGGGGCTGAAAAAAAACGGACAGATTTTCCACGTGGAGGTTTACGCATCCACAGGCAATTATAATGGAAGGCCCGCAGCCATAGGGACTATTCTGGACATTACAGAGCGCAAGCAAATGGAAGAAGCGCTTCAAAAATCACGAGATAACCTGGAATTAAAAGTTCATGAACGTACTGTCGAGCTCAAAACATACATGAGAAAGCTGGAAGAGAGCAACCGGGCGCTCCAGGATTTTGCTTTCATTGCCTCACATGATCTTCAGGAGCCTCTGCGGAAAGTAACCGCTTTCGGGAATATGCTTAAACAGGATTGTGGCAGCGCACTGAACGATCAACAGAGAGACTACCTGGAACGTATGCTCAATGCTAATCGGCGGATGCAATCCCTTCTGACGGGACTTCTCGATTACTCAAGAGTTGCGACGTCATCGGAGCCATTCAAGCAGGTTGATCTTTCCGATCTGATCGGCGAAGTCATTTCGGACCTGGAAGTCAGAATCGTAAAGACAGGCGGTGAAGTACATGTTGAGGACCTTCCCGTCATTTCAGCAGACCCAACGCAAATGCGGCAGCTTTTTCAAAACCTGATCGGAAATGCCCTGAAGTTCCACAAAGAGGGAGAGAAGCCGGTCATCAGCGTGAAGAAAGCAGCAACAGTTGATGAATATATTCAGATCGTCGTGAAGGACAACGGGATTGGTTTCGAGGAGAAGTACGTCGACAAGATCTTCACCCCCTTCCAGAGGCTTCATGGGAAGAGCAGCCCGTACGAAGGAACAGGAATG
>OMOE01000168.1 GCA_900290365.1 Syntrophobacter sp. SbD1
CTGACTTTTTCAAGCATATCGGCACTTCAAAGCAGAAGGCCGCAAGAGCCCAGATCGAGATGTTCGGCACGGCGCTGGATTCGTTCAGGCTTAGCGTTGGAAGGTACCCGACGACCGCCGAAGGTATGCAGGCACTTCGCACAAATCCTGGAGTCGATCTCTGGGACGGTCCCTACCTTAAAAAAGATGTCCCTACGGACCCGTGGGGCAGACCCTACATTTACTCCTGCCCCGGAGAACATGGCGATTACGATCTCGTCTCCCTTGGGGCCGACGGGCAGGAAGGCGGGACGGGCGAGAACGCCGACGTTCTCAGTTGGAAATAGTCACAGGGCCGGCTGTCACTTTTCGGAACTCCGATATCCGGCGTCCAATATCCGATATTCGTTAGCGGCCCCATTCTGAAGCATCTGAAGGTGATGATAGAGACCTACCTTTTCCATGAGGTCTTCATGGGTCCCCTGCTCGACTATGCGGCCGGCTTCTATAATAATTATCTCATTTGCTCGTCTTATCGTTGACAGCCGATGTGCGATAATGATGCTCGTCCTGTTTGCCATGACCGCGCTGATAGCCTGTTCGATCAGCATTTCGGTTTCTGTGTCCACATTTGAAGTTGCCTCATCCAGGATAAGGATTTTCGGATCTCGGGCAAGCACCCGTGCAAAGGCAAGCAACTGTTTCTGACCTGCCGAAAGGTCCATGCCGCCCTCTCCTATTTTTGTGTCAAGGCCCCCTGGAAGGCCTCTTATGAGACTTGCCAACTGAGACAGGTCCACGATTCGCTCGATCTCTGATTCCGGCAGCTCGCGGTCGAGAACTATATTATCCCTGATCGACCCGGGGACTATGAAGATGTCCTGCATAACAAGCCCGATATGCTCCCGCAGCCATTGCGGTTCGAGCCTGCGCAGTTCCACCCCGTCCAAAAGTATGCTCCCGTGTTGCGGGTCGTGAAATCTTTCCAGAAGATTTATAATCGTGGTTTTTCCGGATCCGGTTGCCCCTATAATGGCAAGAGTATGGCCCGGTTTTACTTCGAAGGAGATATTCCTCAGAACTGGCCTGCCTGTTTCATAGGAGAACTCCACATCTCGAACTTCTATGTGCCCCCTGGTTCCCTCCATTTTTATCGGATCGATTACCTCAGGGATATAATCTTTCTCATCGATCAGTTGAAAGATCCTTTCCGCCGAGGCCATTGCGGATTGCACTATCGTGTATTTTTGAGAAAACTCACGAATGGGTTGAAAAAAGAGCCTCATATAGGAAACGAAGGCGGTCAGGACTCCAATGGTAGTGAAGTGTCTCAGCACCCGGCCTCCGCCGTACCATATTATCAACGCCAGCGCCACCGAACTCATGACTTCTATGAGGGGAACGAAAATACCGAATATCTTAATCTGGTACATAGCAGCATCAAAATATTTTCCATTCAAAGTCGAGAAACGGTCCTGCGCCTCTTTTTCGCGCAGAAATATCTGGATGACCGATATGCCTGAGACTGATTCCTGCAAGAAAGCGTTAATCCCGGCAAGATGAGAGCGTATTCTGCGGAAAGCCCGCCGGCTCAGCCTGCCGAAGGTAAAGGTTATGAGCATCATCAGCGGAAAGGTGAGAGCCAGCAGAAGCGAAAGTCTCCAGTCCATCCAAAACAGTACGATAAGGATGCCCACAAGCCTTACGCCCTCGTTGAAAAGAGTGATTATCACCGATGTGAACATCTCGTACATGTTCTGGATGTCGTTTGTGTGGCGCGTGACCAGCCTACCTACGCGATTGGCGCTGAAAAACGAAAGATTCAGCTGGATCACATGCTCAAACAAACGCTGGCGCAGAGACTGCATTATCCTTTGGCCGGTCCATTCGAGCGCAATAACCTGGAAAAAATTCGCGACGAATCCGATCAGGATAACTGCAAGGAAAACAACTCCGATCCAGGTTACTCCATTGACGCGTTCATTGACGGAGAGTGAATTATTGAGAATATACCTGTCCATCGCCAGTTGAACGAGTCTGGGCCACACAAGACTTGCGCCGGTAATGACAAAGGCCAGACCAACGGCCGTAATGGCCCATCTCCACTGGGGAATTATGAATTTGAGAAGCCGCCCCCACAGTTTGAAATCCCCGAGATATCGTTTTTGTTCTTCCTCGAAGATTTCTTCATCCTGATTCATCGTTCACCGCCGGGGGAAGCGGTCTCAGCGTACCCACTCATAGTCTGATGCCTGTAAATGCTTGAATAAAAATCGTTTCGCTCGATCAATTCCTTGTGCGGTCCTCGATCCACGACCTTCCCGTTCTCCATTACCATAATCTCGTCCGCATCTACCAGGGGCGCAATCCGGTGAGACACTATTATGCAGGTGCGTCCTTTAAGATAGGAAGCGATGGAGCCTACTATTGAGTGCTCGGTTTCCATGTCCACTGCCGAAAGACCATCATCTATCATAATTATTGGACGGTCCAAAAGAAGCGCACGTGCTATCGCAATTCTCTGCCGCTGACCTCCGGAAAGCTTCACGCCTTTTTCCCCGATTCTCGTTTCATATCCCTGAGGCATGGCGGCTATCTCGTCATGAATCGCGGCAGCCCTCGCAACTGTTTCAATCTCAGAGCTGGAAGCCTCAGGCCTGCCGAAACAGATATTGAATGCGATGGTGTCCGAAAACAGGACAACATCCTGAGGCACATAGGCGATTGCGCTTCTCACCGAATTAATTGAAATGGCATTTACGTCGAAACCGTCGAAAAAAAGGCGCCCATCCGGAACCGCATAAAGCCGCGCCAATAAATTGCACAGGGTGGTTTTCCCCGCCCCCGTCCGGCCAACAATCCCGAGCAACATTCCCCCGGGAATGTGGATATCTAATCCTTTCAAACTCAATTCTGCCTGCCCTGGATATCTGAATGAGAGGTTTCTCACCCCGATTTCACCTCGGCTAATTGACAAAATAGCCGCTTGGCTGGATTCAGAAAGAGAAGGCCGCGCGCTCATAAGGGCCTCAATTCGAGAAAGCGACGTAACACCGCGTTGGAACAGGTCCGCCACCCAACCCAGAGCCATCATCGGCCAGGTCATTATAAACAGATAGCTTATAAACGCGACAAAATCCCCCGCCGTAATAGTGCCGGCTATGGCGAGCCGTCCCCCGAAAATCAGCACCAGCAGCATGCTGAAATTTCCAATGAAGCCAGAGACCGGAAAAAGCGTCCCGTAGATAAGCGCCAGCCTGAGATTGTTTCTTACGTAAGTTTCACCCATTTGGGCAAAGAGCCGGGTTTGATGCTCCTCCTGGTTGTAAGCCTTTACCAGGCGAATGGAAGAAAGTGTCGAGCGGACAAATTCAGTTAAGAGGGAAAACTGTTCCTGGACTTTTTTGAACCTTCCATGCAGTCTTCGTGACAGCAATCCTGTCGTAAGAGCCAGTACCGGCATGGGTGCAAGCGCAATGAAAGTCAGACGCGGGTTAATGTAGAGCATAAAACCAAAAGCGGCCAGTCCCATAAAGACCGCATCCACCATGGCGACTACACCCATCCCGGTCGCAAGCTGCACCGAAGACAGGTCGTTGGTTGCCAGTGCCATCACCTCACCCGCTGTGGTTTTCTGGAAGAAAACCTTATCGAGCGTTAGCAGGTGGGAGAACATCCGTTTTCTCAGGTCGATCTCGATAATGCGGGAAAATCCAAGAATAAGCTGCCGCCACACAAATCGGAAGCCTGCAACCGCAATCGCGATCAGGACGATATACATCCCATGCTCGAGCAGGCCCCTGCCGGTGGCGGAACCATTTTGAAGCGAATCCACCGCATACTTGACAACTCGAGGTATATAGAGTTGAAGCAGGTCAACCACCACCAGAGCGCCAAAACCGCCTGCAAGTCTCCAAAGGTGCACCCTGAAGTAAGGCTTGAGCAGTCTGACCGAGCGCCACGAACTTCCTTCAATTGAATCCTTCACAACTGTGCCAGGACCTCTTTTTCAAAAAAATTTAATCATAAGCCTTTGCGTAAGATAGACCAAAGGAATTCTTGGATTAGGCCGGTTTGCATATTAGTGCAACAGAATTAACTTTTAAATAGCTTGGAAAGGCTAATTCCAAATGAACAATAACGGCGAAATCTACGATCTCGTAATACTTGGCGGAGGTCCCGCCGGCCTAAGCGCCGGACTTTACGCAATGAGAGCGGTGCTAAGCACCATACTGGTGGAAAGGGCGACTCCCGGGGGCCAGGTAGCCATTACCAAAGATGTTGAGAACTATCCGGGCTTAGATGAGATCACTGGTCTTGACCTCTCCGACAAGCTTCTTCAACATGCTCAATCTTACGGCCTTGAGGTTATTCAGGACGAAGCCGTCTCCATCGATCCGGGGCCCGATCTTCACTCGGTGATCCTTGGCAGCGGGAAAATCCTCAAAGCGCACGCCGTAATTATCGCCACAGGTGGAGCACCAAGAAAGCTCGGGGTCCCGGGCGAAAGTGAGTTCATTGGCAGAGGTGTCTCCTACTGCGCAAAGTGCGATGGTTTCTTCTTCCAGGACAGGGTTGTCACAGTTGTCGGTGGAGGCGACACTGCGATCGAAGAAGCTCTTTACCTTTCAAAGCTTGCCTCAAAAGTCTACCTTGTTCACCGCAGGTCAGGTTTTAGAGCAAGTAAAATATTGCAGAAAAGAATCCATGAATCCAGTGTCGAACTGGTCCTGAATTCGGCTGTCACTCAGATATACGCCAATGAGGATGGAGTCCATTCGATTGTTGTAAATGAACTCCTCACCGGGGAGCAAAGAACCATCGAAACAGAAGGTGTCTTTATCTTTGTAGGCCTTATGCCGAACAACCGGATTGTGCCTGCCGGAATAATACTGGACAGCGCAGGCTATGCGGTAACCGATGAAAAATGCGCCACCCGCATTCCGGGTATCTACATTGCCGGAGACCTCAAAACAAAATTTGCCAAACAAATAGTGGTCGCTGCCGCCGAGGGCTGCACCGCAGCCCTCGCGGCGGCCGACTATATAGACCAGAAGAAAAATATAATGGGAATCTTTGACACCCGCTCCCGGGTGATAAAGCCTCAGAGCGTTTCACCTGAAGATCTTCGAACAGGTCCTCAAGCCTCAATAACAGGCGATCCAACTCACTGAGGCTCCGGGCCGGAAACAATTCATGCGCCTGGCCTCACACTTTTATCACCTCGTCCAATCACTATTCACTACCCATTGCTCACTGTTCACTGTATTATGCGCCGCTTGGAATATACTTTTACCGAACATTGACACTAATTAATTTCGCATTTAAAGCCTGGAGCCATGAAATCCAAGAGGCCGATCATTTTTCTGCCGTTTGTGCTGGCGGCAATTTTATCATTGGTGGGGGGTTGTCTCAAAGTTGGGCCGGATTTCACCAAATCCCAGGCCCCGGTTTCGCCGAAATGGCTGGAAACCCGTGACGAGCGCGTTAAAGACGGACCCGCAAACTACTGCGCGTGGTGGGAAACTTTCAACGATCCAGTCCTGAACAGCATAATTGACCGGGCCTATCATGAAAATTTGTCCTTGCAAATCGCGGCGGTCAAAGTTCTCGAAGCCCGTGCCCAGTTGGGCATTGCAGTAGGGAACATTTACCCTCAAACCCAAAATTTGAACGGTTCGCAGACATTCAACCGATTCAGTACGTTCTCTAATTTGGGGGCCGCCACCGCGGTCGGCGCCCCGGGCGTGTCCTCTCTTCCTAACAGTTACTGGCAAGATCAGGTAGGTTTAAATGTTGCCTGGGAGTTGGATTTTTGGGGAAAGTTCCGAAGGGCCGTCGAATCGGCCGATGCAACCCTGCGCGGCTCAGTAGCCGACTATGACAGCGCGCTTGTGACGCTTACCGCCGATGCGGCTAACTCATATATTCAGATAAGAATCCTTGAAAAACGGATCGAAATCGCGAAAGAGAACCTCAAAAGCCAGAGAGAAAGCCTCAAGATAGCAGAAGATCGCTTCCACGGAGGCGTTACCTCGGAGCGCGACGTTGAACAGGCAAGAACTATTCTTTTCAATACTGAAGCCGCCGTTCCTGTCCTGGAAGCACAGATCAAACAGAACAAAGACGCGCTTAGCGTACTCATCGGCATCCCGCCCAATGAACTCTCTGATATACTTGGCAGCCAATCTGCCATTCCAGTCCCTCCACCAGCGATTGCCGCCGGTATTCCCGCAGACCTGCTCAGGCGCAGGCCTGACGTTCGTAGCGCCGAACTCCTGGCCGCCGCTCAGTCAGCGAAAATCGGGGTTGCCAAAGCAGATCTTTTCCCCGCCTTTTCCCTTACCGGTTCCTTTGGCTTATTATCCACAGATCTGGGAGCGGCAAAACTTTCTGATATATTCCGCGCAAATGCGGCTACTGTCACCGCCGGCCCTTCTGTCCAATGGAACATTCTCAATTATGGACAGATCACCAATAATGTGCGGTTGCAGGACGCACGTTTCCAGGAGCTTTTGCTTTCTTATCAAAATACGGTGCTAAAGGCGCAACAGGAGGTGGAGGATTTTCTGGCAGGGTTTCTGCGGTATCAGGAAAACGCGCAGAGCCTGGCGTTGAGCGCATCGGCGGCAAAGCATTCACTCCAGTTGGCTTTCATTCAGTACAGCCATGGGAGCACGGATTTTACTACTGTCCTTTCTGCCCAACAGTCGCTTCTCCTTGCACAGGACAGTCTTGCAACTTCCATCGGGAATATCGCCTTGAACCTGGTCGGCGTATACAGGGCGCTTGGCGGCGGATGGGAAATCAGGAAGGGAGAAGATATTCTCCCACCTCAAATAAAAGAAATCATGGCCAGGCGCACCAACTGGGGAGATCTGCTTTCCCCGGCTGTTTATATGCCTGCTCCCGGCTGTCCATCCGACATTCGAAGTCCGGACTGGTAGACCGGTTTTGGTTAATCCAGTAAAACACCTGTCTGGAGAAATAATGATCTATCGAATCAGTAAGACGGCCGGCGCCGCATTCCTGGGCTTGATTCTTCTTTTCCCCGCGGGCTGCAAGCAGCAGCAGGGCGCTCAGGCTCCCCCCCCACCTCCGAAGGTGACCGTCAGCCAGCCCGTGCGCGACGATGTAGTCGTTTACCTCGATCTTAGCGGCAACACTCAACCGGTCAACACCGTCCAACTCCGCGCCCGTGTCGAAGGGAATCTCGATGGAGTGTACTTCAGGGACGGAGACCTGGTGAAAAAGGATCAGCTACTCTTTCTGATCCAGCAAAATACATATTTTGCCAGTCTCCAACAGGCCGAGGGCGCCGTTCAAAACCAAAAAGCGCTGCTCGAGCATGCTAAAACTGAGTTCGCACGATACACCAAACTATATGAGCAAAAAGCGGCAGCGGATACCGATGTCGAAAATTGGCGCAATCAACGAGACACCGCACAGGCCGGTCTTCTCTCGGCCGAAGCGCAGCGCGACCTTGCGAAGCTCAATCTCCAATACACCTGGGTAGTGGCCCCCTTCATGGGGCGCATGGACAGAAGGCTGGTAGACCCCGGAAACCTTGTTGGATCTGCTGGAACCACCACAGTTCTGGCCGGACTGACCCAAATCGATCCGCTCTATGTGTACTTCAATATCGCTGAATCCGATATCCCGGCTCAGATCCGCAATTCAAAAGCTGCGTCGGTCAAGTCCTCCAATTCGGCCTCCAAAACAGAAAAAATTCCCGTCTTCATGAGCCTGGCCAGCGAAGAAGGATACCCGCATGCGGGATATCTCGATTTCACATCCAGCACAGTAGACACGTCAACAGGGACTCTGCTTGTAAGAGGAGTTTTTCCTAATCCTGACGGTAAAATACTCCCCGGTCAGTTTGCCAGGGTGAGGTTGGATGTCGGCAAAAAAGACTCAGCAATTCTCATTCCTGATGCCGCTGTGCAGTATGACCAATTGGGAGCTTACGTGCTGATCGTAAATGGTGATAACACTGTCGAACGGCGCAATGTAAAAACAGGCGTCCAAAAAGATTATTCCTATGTTATCGAGGAGGGCCTCAAGGGAGATGAGTGGGTGGTCGTCAATGGCGTGCTGAAGGCGGTCCCGGGAAAGCCTGTCACTCCGGAACGAACCAAGCCACAGGCAACGGCCCAAAAACTCGATCAGGGGATAGCCCGATGATCTCAGAGTTTTTTGTTGACAGACCTATTTTCGCAAACGTTATCGCCTTTGTTACGGTCATAATAGGCCTCGTTGCAGCCTATAACCTCCCGGTTGCCCAATATCCACAGATCGTTCCGCCAACGATACAGGTTACGACGCGCTACCCGGGAGCAAGCGCCCAGGTCGTTGCCGAAACTATCGGCGTTCCCATCGAGAATGCCGTCAACGGGGTCGAAGGCTCGATATATATGTCGTCGGTCAGCGGCAGCGACGGTTCCTATGCGCTTACGATCACCTTCGACGTCGGCACCGATCTCAACACTTCCCTTGCCCTTGTCCAGAACCTGGTCAACACTTCGCTTGCCCAGCTTCCATCCGGCTCTCAGCAACAGGGAGTAACTGTAAAGAAAGTTTCTCCCAACATCCTGCTGGTAGCAAGCCTCTATTCAGACGATAACCGCTTCGATGAGATTTTCCTTTCGAACTACGCCATCATAAACCTTCTTAATCCGATCGCCAGGCTGCCGGGCGTAGCCCAGACAAGAGTTTTCGGCGCCGGGCCCTACAGCATGAGAGTGTGGCTCGATCCATACAAACTCGACTCCTACGGCCTTACAACTACTGACGTGCTTGCCGCCGTCCAGGGACAAAACGTACAGGTCGCTACAGGTCAGCTTGGCGCTCCCCCCGTGCCCAAGGGACAACCCTTCCAATTTACGATCAATACGCTTGGCCGCCTTTCAGATGCCGGCCAGTTTGAAGATATAATCATCAAAACCGCAACCAACCAGGCGCCGCAGATCGTGCGGCTGCGCGACATCGCCCGAGTCGAACTGAGCCAGCAGAGCTACTCGAATTTCGCCTATTTTAACGGCCTCAAAACGGCCCTGATCCCGATTTTCGCACTCCCCGATGCAAACGCCATCACTGTCGCCGACGCCGTATATAAGCAGATGGCGGATATGAGCAAGGATTTTCCCGAAGGACTCAAATATAAGATCAGGTATGATACAACCCTGTTTGTACGCGAAGCCATCTCCAAGGTATACGAAACTCTTTTCATAGCCGCTTTCCTGGTGCTGATCGTAGTGCTTTGCTTCCTCCAGAGCTTTAGGGCCATGCTGGTTCCCGCAACAACCGTCCCCGTCACCATTATCGGCGCTTTCATAGCGATTGCGGCACTCGGTTTTACCATTAATCTGATGACGCTTTTCGCTCTTATACTGGCTATCGGCATCGTAGTCGATGATGCAATCGTCATCGTCGAGGGCGCCTCCTACCACATTGAACGTGGAATGGCGCCCAGGGAAGCCACCATCAAGGCTATGAGCGAACTGACCGGTCCCGTTATGGGAATCACCCTTGCCCTTGTTGCAGTTTTTTTGCCCGCCGCCTTTTTCCCCGGCATAACCGGGCAGATATTCAGGCAATTTGCCCTCGTAATCGCTTCAACTTCCGTAATCAGCGCGATCAACGCTCTTACCCTCAAACCCGTCCAGTGCGCTTTCTGGTTGAAACCGCGCGATAAAGAGCATCGACCTAACTGGTTCTACCGTGGATTCAACAAGTTTTTTCAGTGGATGACCGACGTTTACATGGTCCTGGTCGTGAACATGGTGAAACGCCCGCTGTCGATGTTATTCGTATTTGCCATAATCATCACCGTTTCTTTCTGGCAATTCCTCGCCCGGCCAACGGGATTTCTTCCGACCGAGGACCAGGGATTCGGTGTTTTACTCACCCGCCT
Organism: Syntrophobacter sp. SbD1; assembly: GCA_900290365.1. Lineage (GTDB taxonomy): Bacteria > Desulfobacterota > Syntrophobacteria > Syntrophobacterales > Syntrophobacteraceae > SbD1. Next base: position 9,893 of record OMOE01000168.1, read on the forward strand.
GCCGGAAGGCTCATCGCTGCCCCGCAATAACGAGTTGGCAACAAAAGTAAACGCTATCCTCAAACGAACTCCCGGCGTTGGAGCGTGGGTTACAATAGGAGGATTCTCTTTTCTGGATTTCGCCAACAACCCGAGTATTTCATCCACATTTGTGACCTACAAGGATTGGAAGGAACGCGGGCAGGCCCTAACCCAGGACGTTATCATAGCTGATCTCAGGCGGCAGCTGGCCGAAATTCCTGAAGCACAGGCATTTGTAATCATTCCGCCCCCGATCCGGGGACTCGGCCAAACGGGCGGCTTTCAAATGATGGTGGAAGACCGTGGGAACCTGGGCCTGCAAGAACTTCAGCAAGCTACCTACGGGCTCATACAAGCGGGGAATGCTCAACCCGCTTTTCAAGGACTGTTAACGTCATTCAGTATGAACAGTCCGCAACTCTATTTGAATATCGACCGAACCAAGGCCGAAGCGCTGCACGTCCCACTGGCGAATGTTTTCAACACGCTCGAAGGCTACTTGGGATCGTCATTCGTAAATCTTTTCAACAAATTCAACCAAGTATTCCAGGTCTATATCCAGGCGGACACCGATTACCGCGCCAAGACCCGGGACATCAAGAACCTATATGTCCGCAACCAGACCGGAGGTATGGTCCCCTTAGGCACTCTGCTCGATGTCAAGCGCACACAGGGATCGGAGTTGATCACCCGCTATAATCTCTACCCTGCCGCTCCCATCTTTGGTGCGGCGGCACCACAGTTCAGCTCGGGAGAGGCCTTGGCGCAAATGGAAAAACTTGCGGCAGATACGCTACCCCCCGGCATGTCCTACGACTGGACTTCTACGAGCTACCAGGAAAAAAAGGTAGGTTACCAGGCCTACATAATTTATGCCCTGTCCATCTTTCTGGTCTACATGGTGCTTGCGGCCCTGTACGAGAGCTGGACCTCGCCGGGCGCCATCATCCTGGTCGTACCGGTTGCGCTCGTCGGCGTTTTACTTGCCCTGGTAATCCGCGGCTACGACAGCAATCTCTACACTCAGATAGGACTCATCCTCATGATCGCCTTGGCAAGCAAGAACGCCATACTTATCGTGGAATTCGCGCGTGACCTGCACCATGGAGGCATGGCCATCGAGGAAGCGGCAATCGAAGCCACCCGAAGGAGGTTTCGCCCCATTGTTATGACCTCGTTCGCCTTCATCCTGGGCGTAATGCCTCTTCTGGTAGCCTTCGGAGCAGGCTCCGCCGGCCAACGCGCCCTCGGCACAGTTGTTTTTGGCGGAATGATTTCTTCCACCCTGCTGGCTATCCCGTTTGTGCCTGTGTTCTACGTACTGCTGGAGCGACTCAGCGAACTAATTGTACGGCCAAAGCTAAAAGAGGACAGCTTCGACTAATCCCGCCACGCACAAGCTACAGCCCGGAGTATTAGTCTGCCGGGGAGTGTGAAATATCTCCTCTTAGAGATTGGCTCCTCGTATGCACCTGTTATAGGCATGGTGATAGAGATAATTCCAATCGTTGGATGCCGCAGCGCCACCACCCAGAGCACCGACTCCGCCGCCGATTGCCGCGCCTGCTCCAGGCGCGCCGGCTATCGCGCCGAAAAGCGCTCCAAGCGCAGCCCCTCCCATTGCGCTTCCAAGCACGTTGCCGCCCGGGTTAGAGTAATTATCGGCATAGTCCCTAGCATAGTCATGGCAATAGCCGGCAGACCTCGCGAAACTCGTTCCGGTTTGCGCAAAAAATACACCGGCTGAAACAACAGCCACAATCAAACCCCAGGTAATCAGGGAATTGCTGCTGAATTTCATAAATTCCTCCAACGTCATAATTTGACGACATCACTCATACCCGTCTCTTTGCAAAGGCAGGCATGGCTACACCATTAAATATAAACATTACGAAACGGTTTCAAACCAGACCAGGGGAGAGAGAAGATGCTGCGGGAGTCTTGCTCGGGGTTATCGGCTAAGCCGTGCGGCTATCCCCATGCCCTTTATCAAAGAGGCGGCGGCAGGGGGTACAAGGTGTTCCCATGCCTCTCCGCCGGCTATGAGTCTGCGAACCTCTGTGGCTCTGATGCCTTTTTGTGAAGCCGGTTTTGTCCAGAGCACCTCAACCCGCAGCCCCAACGATTGAAACATGCTTAGTTTCCGCCTTCCCCAATCATCGTAAATAGTGAGATAAAATAAGGCATCCAACGGAACGTAGAAACCATATAGCTCCGGGAAATTTATCGGAAAGGGGACTGTGCAAAAATCCTCATGGTTGATCCCGGCATCCGACAAGACCGCCCTGATGATGCTCTGCCGCTCGAAATAGGTTAGCGGATTTGCTTCGGACGAACTTCGGTACGGATCGGCAGCGTCAAGTTTTGTGAGGGTGGGGTCAGGGTTTGTGATGCCTACCACGAGGCGCCTGCACCGCTCTTTGGCGGCCAGAACATACTTTAGGTGATCAAGATGAAATATCTGAAAGCGGCCGTGAACGACACCGGTTTCTGTCATGGCTTCCCCATAATGGCGTGAACAAGGAGCAGTGAGAGAGACGATGGATGGTCTTTCTTCCGGCTTCACGCTTCCCGCTTCTCACTGCTGTTATAATTTTGGCCTTTAGCGAGAAAAATTCGCCTTATGACCACGATATTCGGGTGTATGGCAAGATAGCACAACGCAAGAATCGGCGCTTGCGCCCACAGCGCGCTTGCCCATCCGCAAAGCACAATTATGCTCGTCCGTGTCCCTTTGCTTGCCAGGGTTGGTTTTCCCATCGGTATTCCCAAGCTTTCGGCCCGAGCGGTCGTGTAGCTTATCAGGCTGCTCCCGCAAAGCGAAAAAAAACCTGCTCCAAGCACCTGCCAGGCGGAAAAAGCATCCGGAAGCCTGATGAGATAGATTACCAGCCCAATTATCAAAGCCGCATCGGCGTATCGGTCAAGAACCGAATCCAGAAAAGCCCCCCACCTGCTCTGCATGCCCGTAAGCCTGGAAAACTGCCCGTCTACACCGTCCATGACCTGGGCGAAAGCAGCAAGAGTTGCTGCGCCCCATCCGCATCCGGCCGCAAAAACAAAACCGGCGAAAACTCCCACAATTGCTGAAACCAGTGTGAGCATCCATGGACGGAGCCATTTAACAGCGACAAGAATTGGAGTAATGCGCGCGGAAAGATTAATCTTGATCCATTTGAGTATAAACCTATCGGAGGGCTTGAGTTTCCAGTCACTCATACCGGTTTTCTTCTCCATTGATCACTGGCTCTCAAGATATTGGCGAACCACTACCAGGGTCTCCAGAAGAGGGGCCATCTCTCGAAGCTCCAGCACCCACCAAGTGCATCCAAGCGATGAAAGAAGGTCCAGACGGCCTCGAATATCGTCAAGACTACCGGGCGGGACGTGCCTGTCATCTATTTCCTCATGGTAGATATGCGCATTGAAAACACGTTCAGGGTGAGGCAGAACGAAATCTTCCAGATCGAATTGCATGCATTGCACCGACCGACAGACGCGCGCGTGGCCGATATCGAGCGTTATTCCGGCTCCCGTTTTCCTGATCAGTTTTTCAAATAGCTGCGGCCTGCTCGACCAGCCTGAAGCAAGGTTCTCAAGACAAAGATTCACTCCAAGACTTTTGGCATAGCTCACCAGATCGGCCAAGGCGCTAACCGTGTGTTCCCACGACAGACCCACGGGAGATTTTCTCCCCAGTCCGAGGTGAACGGTCATAAACCTTCCATCAGCCTTGGACACAATCCGGCAGGCTTTTTCATACACTTCCCGGGCTTCATCCGCCTTGCGCTCGTCTTCATCGCCCACGTCCACACCGTTGAAAGCGCAATGGTACCTGACATCCAGACCATCGAGCCTGGAAATATCGCTTAAGAGCCTGGATTCTTCGAACTGGTTCCCGGGGATGTCCCCAAGCTTGAGCGTCCAGTCGACTCCTGAGAAGCCATACTCTATTGCGGTTTTCTTGAGCGTGACCGTATCACTGATAAAATTGCAGATCGCAATTACAGGACTGACCATAGGGTTAGAAATAAAGCCTCCGGTTCTCATTGATGAATTGACGTGATTTTAAATAATTTCACACATCTTTGTCTATCACGGAAATATCCCGGCCACAAAATAGAATAAGCCAGGAGTTGGGGGGGACCTTCTCCTGGCTCTTTCTGGGGGTAGATTAAACTATTTAATCTCCATTAATATAATCGGGCGAACCGGCCTTCCACTTTAATGCAAAAAAATCTTTCTCATTGCTTCCAGACATCCTCGTTTTCAAAATCTGAAAGTACGGCATCCCCCCGCTCAATCAATAGTTCTTTTGACTTTTTGATAAAATCTTCACCATAAGCTTCCTTCCAGGCATCCACTATTTTCGAAACGGGAATATCGGCGAAGGTGCCGACAAATTCCAAATATTCCATATATCGTTTGTTCTCGGAGTTATACGGCTGGAATATGGAATCGTTTCGGCCATCGAACTCAAGTGCAGCAACGCCGTGTCTTTCGCAAAGCTCGCGGTTGAAAGCCGGGGTGCACTTTACCCATTTGTCTTCCAAGTAGAATTCCACAAACCCATGGTAGACGAACAGATCGCTGCCAAGAAATTCGATGAGCTGTTTTGTCGCAAGATGGTTGCGCACCGTTGCGAACCCGACCCTGGACGGAATGCCGCACACCCTGCCAAGAGCGCACAGCAGCGAAGCCTTTGGAATGCAAAAGCTCCGCCCTCTTCCGATAACGTAGCTTGCCCGATAGTGCTCCGGCAGAAAAAAGGGCGCATAGGGGTCGTAGCGAATACCATCGCGAACGGCAAGATAGAGCTTCACAGCCAGTTCGACCGGATTGCTGGCGCCATCTGAAATTCTTTTCGCGTAATCTTTTACTACGGGGTTATCGCTGTCTATAATCGACGTCGGTTCGAGATATTCCCTCACTTGCTCTCCTGTCAAACTGGTTCTCCATTCATGCTCATCGCCTAGCAGTATAACTGCAACGCGGAAATCCCGACAGCAGCCTTTTCAGTCTCGAGCCAGAAACCTGAGCAGGTTTTGATTGAAGAGGTCGGATGCTTCAATATTGCTGAGGTGCCGTGCGCCCGGAAGGATGACTAACTCGGCTCCCTCGATTTGATCTTGAATCTCCCGTGCGGCGCCCACAGGCGCGCTTTCATCATTTTCTCCGGTGATTATCGAAGTTTGTGCGGATATCTTCGAAAGTTCGTCCAGGACATCGAAAGTGCTGATGGCTAGAGAGCAGCCGGCATAACCGGAAACGGGCGTTTGAAGTATCATATTTTTTATCCGCTCCGTCATTTCAGGCTGGTCGCGGCGAAATCCTTCACTGAGCCAACGCTCCAGCGTTTGCTCGACCAACGCTTTCATGCCCCCGGTTTCCGCTTCTCGAATTCGCTCCTCCCAGATTGGCCGCGTCTCCGGGGAGACGCGGCCGGTAGTATCGCATAAAACGAGTTTTTCTATCCGGTCCGGATACCTGCACGCCAGGATTTCTCCAATCATCCCTCCCATGGAAATACCCACAAAATGTGTCCTCCCGATGGAAAGACGATCCAGCAACCCGATCACATCGGCAGCCAAAATATCTATCGTATATGGTCCTGCAGGGGCGGACGAACTGCCGTGGCCGCGTGTATCGAAGCGCAGAATTCGAAACTCGCTGCGCAATGCCGCAACCTGGGGGTCCCACAACTGAAGATTCGTGGCCAGAGAGTGGCTCATGGTGACAAATGGCCCATCCCCTCGCCCTTCTATCTCATAGTGTATCGACACATCATTATCGAAACGGACCTGCATCGTTTTTTCTCCCTTCCGGCAAATGTTTTATACTAAGTTGTGTTCATGATAGTATCAAAAGTTAGATTCTCAATGGGACAACTCCGCCCGGGTTGCCCGATCAGGAGACATTGATGATCCATGTGACAAGGAAAATCATTCTTTCGAGTTTGGCCTTGGGCCTTATTCTCATATTCCAGGCCCCGGACGGGTGCTTCCCCTCGACGCAGGCAGTCTCTAGTTCCGATTCGGGACCCGGTTCCAAAATGCTCACTTTCGATTTTAACGGAATTCCAATAAAATATACGGATGAGGGTTCGGGCCGGCCGATGATATTTCTCCATGGATTCGGGGCATCATCCTATTCATGGCGATACCTCGTGGGGCACTTCTCAAAAGAATACCGGACGATAGCAATAGACATGAAAGGTTTTGGTCTTTCAGGCAAACCCGACGATAACCGGTATTCCGCGCGAGACCAGGCCCTCATGGTCAAAAGTTTTATAGAAAAAAACGCTTTGCACGATGTCATCCTGGCCGGAAATTCATTTGGTGGAGCAGTCTCCATTCTCACCGCACTGGAGTTTTCCGGCCCCCACAGCCCGATAAGCAAAATGATTCTCATTGATTCCGCTGGAGGAAAGCAGGTTATACCCGAATTCATCGCAGCGATGAGAACACCGCTACTCAACTGGCTATTGTTATACATTGTGCCTCCCCAGGCAAATGTGCGGGCAATTCTCCAAAAAGTTTTCTTCGACCGGACCAAGATCTCCGAAGAGGAGGTACAGCTCTATGCAAGCTATATCAGGCTCCCGGGTGCGCGCCGTGCCCTGATCAGCACTGCACGGCAGATACTTCCACCCGACCTGGACTCGCTCATTCAAAGATACAGTGAGATAAACATTCCCGTCCTGGTGCTTTGGGGCGAACATGACAATGTGGTGCCGCTTTCCATAGGCAAAATGCTGGCATCCAGGATGAGTAACGCAAAGCTTATCGTGCTCCCCGGCTGCGGACATGCTCCCCAGGAAGAATGCCCCGAGCAGACGATTAAGGCTATTTCCGATTTCCTTTTGGATACGCAAGGGTCCTGAGGCCCGGCATTTCTTCTACTGATGCCCGATTCGCACCCAAGGATAGAGCGATGGTGAAGCAGCCGCAGGTTGCGCTGTCTGGCCAGGAACAGGCCCGGACCATTATGGGGCATCCGCCCGGCTTATTCGTCCTCTTCTTCACCGAGATGTGGGAGCGCTTCTCATACTATGGGATGCGCTCGCTTCTCGTGCTCTATATGGTTGACCACCTGTTCGTGCATCCTGATGCAGGGCGGAGGGTGCTTGGATTCGGCCTCGTCAAGGGCGGGCTCGAGGCGGTCTTCGGGCCGCTTGGACCGCAGCCTCTCTCCTCGCAGATCTATGGACTGTACACCGCATTCGTCTACCTAACCCCCTTTTTTGGAGGGATGCTGGCGGACAGGGTAATCGGCCGGCGCCGCGCGGTGATCCTCGGCTCCGTCCTGATGGCAATCGGCCATTTCCTCATGGCCGTCGAGTCGCTTTTCTTCCCTGCCCTGCTCTTTCTGATACTGGGAAATGGCGCCTTTAAGCCGAACATATCGACACAGGTCGGAAGCCTTTACCCCCCAGGTGATCCGCGACGGGACCGCGCCTTCACGATTTTCTACATGGGAATCAACCTCGGGGCGTTTTTCTCGCCGCTCGTCTGCGGCACGCTCGGCCAGCGGCTTGGGTGGCATTATGGCTTTGGCGCAGCCGGCATCGGCATGCTCACCGGCCTTGGCGTCTATCTTCTCGGGCAGCACACACTCGCTGTCGACTTCCCCGAAAGGACCGAGAGCAGGCCACCGGCAAAAGAACCGCTCACACGCGATGAATGGAGGCGCGTCCTGGCCCTGGTGCTGCTCTGCGCCCTCAACATCATCTTTTGGGCAATCTACGAGCAGCAAGGCAATACATTGCAGCTATGGGCCGACCGGAACACGAACTGGATTATCCTCGGCATGACTATCCCCTCGACCTGGTTTCAGGCGTTTAATCCTTTGCTGATCTTTCTCCTTGCCCCAATCCTCAACATCTTATGGTCCCGGCAGTCCCGCCGGCACACGGAGCCGTCGAGCATAATAAAAATGGCGCTGGGCTGCTCTCTGGGGGGCGCTTCCTACCTGATTATGGTCCTGGCGGCGCATGGGACCGGTCCGCAGGAGCACAGCAGTGTCGCCTGGCTCATCGCAACAGTCTTCATCCTAACCATTGGCGAACTCTATCTCTCGCCAATCGGCCTGTCGCTCGTGACAAAAGCAGCCCCTGCGGGGATCGTCTCCATGATGATGGGTGTGTGGTTCCTGTCGAGCTTTTTCGGGAACTACTTGTCCGGATACCTGGGCACATTCTGGGAGCGGATGCCACGGGAAGCTTTTTTCCTGATGCTGATGGGACTGGGCCTGGGCGGCGGTGTGGCAATATGGTTGCTGGGGCGGCCGCTTGAGCGGATCGTTGAGAGAAGTGACAAGACTGGCTTACTGGAGTGAAGCTGGCATCACGGGCGATTGGACGCCAGATTGTTAGTTTATCCTCACCCCCTTTAACAGTCGCAGCCGACGATTTCAACCCGGATTCCATCGCTTCCGTGTGCGAGAAGTGCATAGGCGAACAGATCACCACTCGTTGGGCGCCTGCCTGGCGTCAGTGTATGGGGTGGCCCAAAGCGCCAACTGTAGCTACATTGACTTGCACCATGCGCGATGCATCTTGTCGACTTCTTCGGCGGAATTCCCTTTTGCCGCAAGATACGGCTTGATGGTCTCGTTGATGACCGAGATAAATACAATAACGGCAAGGACGGCGTCGACCGAACCCCGTCGACCCTGTTCTTCTTCAAGGTGGTGTGCCGCAAGGCAATTTCCTCCATCTCTCCTATGCGGCCCGTGCTACCTCGATCTCCTCCCCCTTGATGAACGCTATCAGATCATCATTAACCAAGTCTTTGTGGGTCGTGCACATACCGTGCGGCGCGCCTTTGTAAATCTTCAAAGTGGCGCCCTTGACGATCTTGGACGAGAGCAACGCCGACGCGCCGATAGGCACAATCTGGTCGTCGTCGCCCTGCAGGATCAGTGTCGGCACGTCTATTTTCTTGAGATCCTCGGTCAAATCGGTCTCGGAAAACGCCTTGATACAGAAATACGAGGCAGGGAAGCCGGCCATCATCCCCTGGAGCCAGAATGACTCGCGCACGCCTTCCGAAATCTTTGCGCCCAGCCTGTTATAGCCGTAGAACGGCATGCTGAGATCCTTCCAGAACTGCGATCGGTCGGCCTGGACGTTCTTCCGGAGGCCGTCAAATACCTCGATCGGCAAGCCGCCAGGATTGGCGGCCGTCTTCAACATCAGCGGCGGCACCGCACTGATCAGCACGACCTTTGCCACGCGCTTCGTGCCATGGCGGCCGATATAGCGGGCGACTTCGCCACCGCCCGTGGAGTGACCGACATGGATGGCATCCTTGAGATCGAGCTTCTGGACGAGTTCCGCGAGGTCGTCGGCGTAAGTGTTCATGTCGTTGCCGGTCCACGGCTGGCTCGAACGTCCGTGGCCGCGGCGGTCATGAGCTATGCAACGATATCCACGTGAAGCCAGAAAGAACATTTGGTCTTCAAAAGCATCCGCGCTCAGCGGCCAGCCATGGCTGAATACCACGGGTTGACCGCTGCCCCAGTCCTTGTAATAGATCTGTGTGCCGTCTTTGGTCGTTATCGTAGGCATGGAATCTCCTTTTTTTGCTCAGAAGATGTATACGCGTTTTTCTATTTTGCGATTTTCGCTTGCAGACTATTAAAAAAACTGTAACCATTGTGGTCTTCGCTGCAAGCGATTAATAAATCCGATCTTTATTCCTTTTCTTTCTCCATCTCCCTTGGTTGACAATCCCTCTATCATGGTTAAGTTCAGGTCGGACCCAATGCCGCTAACTTAAGCATGTTATTGAAATCAATGAGTATTTAGAACACAGC
>OMOE01000089.1 GCA_900290365.1 Syntrophobacter sp. SbD1
GAGCGACGACGCTGTGCCGTACATCAAGCAGCAGGTAGCGCAGCTTGGATACGAGGCGCTGACGAAAGAAGAGTTTATGGATAAGACTTCCACTTTTTATAAATACCAGACGGGGCTGGGTATTAATGTGCTCATCATGACGGTAATAAGTTTCATCGTGGGTTTGTCCATTTCAGGACAAACCTTTTACACCTTCATCCTGGAGAACCTGGAAAAATTTGGCGCATTAAAAGCGATCGGTGCAAAGGGGAAGGAACTTATCTATATGATCCTGTTCCAGGCGACATTTACATCTCTTACCGGCTACGGCCTTGGTATCGGCCTCGCCTCCTCCCTAATCACGATAGCAAGACTCAGGTTGCCCAGCTACGCAGCCAGAATAACGTATGGAAATCTCGGTTTCGCCTTTGTCATGGTCGTGATCATTGCCGGCATTTCAAGCTATATCGGTGTTAGAAAAGTGCTCAAGATAGAGCCATTCGACATTTTCAGAGGATAATATGGCCGCAGTGGCGGTAAAAGCAAACGAGCTGACCAAATGGTTCGGCGAAGGAGAAGCAAAAACGATTGCCGTGCGGGGCGTCAGTTTTGAAGCCAGCTTTGGGGAAATGTTTTACATCGAGGGCCCCTCAGGGAGCGGTAAAACGACCTTGTTAAGTCTGATTTCGGGAATTCTCAAGCCGAATTCGGGCACGGTGCTGGTCGAGGACAAGGATATCTGGAGCATGCCCGCCGACCAGATCGCCGATTTCAGGCTGAACAAGGTTGGATTCGTGTTTCAGGATTACCACCTCTTTCCGCGCCTTACAACAGTTGAAAACGTGGCGATCCCCCTTATCCTCAAAAGGCGTGACTGGGATGAATCCATAAACAAGGCCATGGAGTATCTCGAAATAGTAGGGATCAAAGATCATGCATTTCTCCAGCCAGTCAAATTGAGCGGCGGGGAGCAGCAACGGGTGGCGATTGCGAGAGCGATCGCAAGCAGCCCCGATATCCTGGTATTCGATGAGCCGACCGCATCGTTGGACGGTGACACGGGGAGAAGAATCGTGGATTTCGTCAAGAAAAATGTCCTAAATGATAAGCGGTGTATCATCATCGTTACCCACGACAGCAGAATATTTGAATACGCCGATAAG
>OMOE01000164.1 GCA_900290365.1 Syntrophobacter sp. SbD1
CGCTTTGCCCAACCGAAGCGCTCCAGGCAGCCTACGTTCTGACCGATGCGCTGATATCCGCCCTCACAAAAGATCGGGCGCGGACTTGAAGCATCGCCCGCGCGGCCTCCGGGTATAGCGGGAGACCCGAAACGTAGTGAGGGTCCGCCCCGCCTGCCTTGGGAGCCAAAGCATAGCAATGAGCGCCGGTTAATCGGAACAGCGGGAGGAATATTATGAGAAAGCTGACAGAACATGCTGAACAACTGAAGAGAATGTATTCTGTTCAGGATGGAAGATTCCAGGGCGAAGCTGCTTGGGCCAAACTTCCTTTCTTCTGGTTCATATTATTCCTATCATATAAATGTACAAGAAGGTGCAGCTATTGTTATGCATTTAACCAAGTTGGTAGTGATGCTGATAAAAGGGAAATGGATGACAATACATTTTCACGTTTATTGGAATGGATTCCTGAGGTATGGAACGTTAATGTCGTCAAAGTAAATTCCATTAGTTTTCTTGGTGGAGAACCATTATTGAGAACAGATAGAATCAAGAAAGTGATGGATTATGTTTATACACATACAGATGGCATGCAAGGCGTTGTGTTTACAAATAGTGATTTGGTAGATTCGATAAATTGGGATGATATTATCGATATTCAATGGATTACCACTAATATTACAGATATTAGTATTGAAGAACTATCAAGACGAATGACGATAATTAATAAACGATCAAACGTTATTGGCCAAACAATAGCCGCCACATTGGATGATGATAATTTAGATAGAGTTATTGATATAACAAGATTTGGAATAGAAAATGGATATCGGTTAAGGTATTATCGAAATCTATACCGAGGAGTAGATCTAGAATATAAGAATAGATTGTTGGCAAAATATCATGACGTATGTGATTGTTTGGAAAAATATGTTATTAAAGGATACGACGTTCATACTACGTTCTTATTTGATACTTTAATTCCTTTATGGAACGATGAATCATCTCCATATCTGTGTGGGAAAGGAATTGCTACGGTATATCCGGATGGAACGATTGGACCATGTCTCAGAAACCACTCTTTTAAAACCGGGACAATATTCGACGCAGATCCTTTAAGCAAAATTCAATGCGACGTATTTCATTTTGATGCTGAAAAACCGGATATCCCAAGTGAATGCAGGGAATGCGAATCTAAAACTGTTTGCCAGGGAGGATGTCCGCAGGATAAATTGTTATTGACCGGCGCAAGATCAGGAAAATCCGTCGTATGTGATATACATAAAGAAATTATTCCAAGAGTAAAATATCTGGATAAATTGAAATACTATAACAGGGCGGATCATTAGGGCGGAGATTGAGGTGCGTAAGGGTAGGGGAAGTCTATGACCTTCTCACCGCTCCGTGTTCTCTATGCCCGTGGTGAACTGGTAATCTTTTCAAAAGAATTTCATCTACTTTTTTCAAATCGCCGGTCTTGATTTCCCAGTCCAGAGCCCCCGCATTTTCTTCCGCCTGCTTTGCAGTTCGCGCCCCGGCAATGACGCAAGTCACCCCCGGCTGCTGGATTGCCCATCTCAGGGCGAACTGCGCCGGGGTCTTTGCATATTCGGTTGCAATCGCTTTAATTTTATTGACAGCATCTGCATATTTCTTGAACCGGTCCGGCTTGAACATGGGATCGTGCCGGCGAAGGTCGCCCTTTGGGAAAGTCTCCCTCCCGGTGAATTTGCCTGTAAGGAGCCCTCGGCATAATCCGCCGTAAACGAGAGCGGGTATTTGATTTTCAAAGCAAAATGGAAGGATTTCTTTTTCGACTTCCCGTTCAAACAGATTGTAGGGAGGCTGGAGACTGTATACTGGACCCGTTCGCAGGCATTCCAGAGATTGTTCCCTGCTGAAATTGCTCAAGCCGAAGAAGCGGATTTTGCCTTGCTCCTGCAGTCTTGTCAGGGCGTCCATGGAATCTGCAAAAGGCACGTCTGAGTCCGGCCAATGGATCTGGAGGAGGTCGATGCGCTCAACTCCGAGCCGGCGGAGACTCTCCTCGGCTTCGAGCATCAGGCGATCTGGGCGGGAGTTTCTGCGAAACCGCCTCCGCTCGTCCCATTCAAGCCCGCATTTGGTCGAGATTATAAGCTTTTCATGCCCCCATTGTGCGATTACTCTGCCGACGATTTCTTCCGATCTTCCAAACCCGTATGCCGGGGCAGTATCGATGAAGTTTATGCCAAGTTCGAGCGCCCTAAGTATGGCGAGCAGGGACTCTTTTTCATCAGAGCCTCCCCATGCCCAGCCTCCGGTAACCCAGGTACCCTGCACAAGCCTGGAGACCTTGAAACCGGTTTTGCCGAACAACACTTGCTCAACCATGAAACATTCCAGAGATCGTAAGGCTTACAATGTATTTTTTTTATCGCCAAAATAGCGGGCATGCTCTATCTTTGTGCACTTGTTCATGACGACTTGCAGGCCTGCCTGCCTCGCCCTTTGTGCGGCTTCTTCGTGTTCGAGGCCCAGTTGCATCCACACAGTCCCTGCCCCGATTTTCACTGCTTCATCGACAATGGCCGGAATCGCGTCTACCTTCCTGAAGATATCCACCACGTCCACATGCTCCGGGATCGACTCTAAATCAGGATAGCATTTTTCACCTAGGATCTCCTGGCAATTCGGGTTTACAGGTATCACTCTAAAACCGTTGTCTTGCAGGTATTTTGCAACCTCGTTGCTGGGGTTCTCCTTTTTAGGTGAGAGCCCTACCACGGCGACGGTCTTGGCATTTTCGAGAATACACTTCACATCTACATCTGTCGCCTGGCTGCCTTGCAGCTTGCAATCAAAGCTCATTTCAGTTCCCCCTGAGTAAAGCATACACGTTATCTGATAAAGGAAAATAGTCAAACATAGTCTGTCAAGGCGAGTCAAGTGAGGAATTGAGGGGTTGACACCGATGAATGCGAAGGATACTAGAAAGCGTCGATTCGGAAACAAAAAAGCCCGATATGGAGCAGGAGATGCAGTTTTTATCCGGCGGCCTGGAGTATGTCTTATTATCCGCCCTGGCAATCATAGTAGTCTTGCTGGGTTTTAATGTCATCTCTATCCTGATTCTGCTTCGCAGAAGGGGCGTGGAGTTTGCCTCGCTCATCCCCCGCTTCGATTCGGTGGATAAGGGCGTGGAGCGTTGCGAGCGTTCTTTGCGTGACGAAATTGCCCAAAACCGCGAAGAGGCCACCTTGGTTGCCCGGCAGGGACGCGAGGAGAGCGGAAACGCTTTGAGGTCGTTCGGGGAGTCGTTTCAAAGCAACATGACAAATGTTAGAGACGTACTGGAGAGCAAACTTAAACAGATTCAAGAAGACAACTCCAGCCAACTGGAAAAGATGAGGGCCACCGTTGATGAAAAGCTTCAGGGCACCCTTGAAAAGAGACTGGGTGAATCGTTTAAGCAGGTATCGGAAAGACTTGAGCAGGTCCATAAGGGACTGGGGGAAATGCAGGTCCTGGCAACCGGGGTCGGCGATCTCAAAAGGTTGATGAGCAATGTGAAAACCAGGGGCGTGTGGGGAGAAATCCAGCTCGAAACGCTCCTCGATCAGATTTTGACTCCGGAACAATACGATCGAAATGTTCGAATGAAGGAAGGCTCGGCGGAAGCTGTGGAATTTGCAATCAAGCTGCCGGGCGGAGGCGATGGCGACGGTACGGAGGTATGGCTTCCAATTGACGCAAAATTCCCCATAGAAGATTACCACAGACTTTTTGACGCCCAGGAAAGTTGTGACCCTGCCGCAGCCGAAAACGCGGCGAAAATGCTCTCCGTTACAATAAGAAATTGTGCAAAGACGATTTGCGACAAGTATCTCAATCCGCCCGTAACGACGGATTTCGGCATTATGTTTCTTCCAACCGAGGGTCTATATGCCGAGGTAATCAGGAGGACGGGGCTGGTTGAAAGTCTTCAACGCGAATGCCGCGTAATCGTGGCGGGACCGAGCACTTTGGCCGCTCTTCTGAACAGTCTTCAAATGGGATTTAGAACGCTTGCCATTCAGAAGCGGTCAAGCGAGGTCTGGAAGCTTCTCGGGGCGGTAAAAACCGAATTCGGAAATTTCGGCGCAACCCTCGAAGGGGTCAAGAAAAAACTGGACCAGGCTTCCAATACCATGGATGATGCCGCAAAGAGATCCCGGGCAATAGAGCGCAAGCTGCGAAACGTGGAGGAACTCCCATCCGAACAATCCCGGGTGCTGCTGGAGCCGGACAATTCGGATGGCGAGCCGGAGGAAGGCTAAGCCCGAAAACTTTGACAAGTCTAATGTAATCATGTAACGAAAATGTTGACAACGGCCCAATTTAGCGATATAGGCAGTCGGCTTGATGAATATCGCTGCAAGGATTACCTGATCGAAAAAATGAGGTAAAGGATAGATTTCTGCCAAAAGCAGGTCCATTTCGCCGGAAACCGCTTCCTGCGCTATCATTGTATAAAATCCTGCAACTCTTTCGTTAAGCCCCTGACAAACAGGTTCACCATAACTGAATGTCACATTTCGAATATTTTAAGTTAGACAGGCGCTCACGAGAAAAGTTTTCCGGTTTGCAATTCCGCTGAGTAATCGGGAATCGTTTGGAGGAGATTGCGCCCAATTGCACGTGTGGTTTTCGATATTGTTTTTCTAATCAGCTTAGGAGGATACGCATGGTTGACGTGGAAACGCAAAGTATTCTGGTGGTCGGGGGCGGCATGAGCGGGCTGACAGCCGCCATCGATGCAGCAGAAGCGGGCCACGAGGTCTATCTCGTGGAAAAGAATCCTTATCTGGGAGGCAGGGTAGCTCAGCTTCATCAATATTTTCCGAAGCTGTGTCCCCCTTATTGCGGACTCGAACTCAACTTTCGCCGGATAAAGAACAACAGTAAGATTCATTTCATCACCATGGCCGAAGTGGAAACGGTTTCAGGCCAAAAAGGCGCATGGGATGTCCGGATAAAGATCAATCCGCGCTATGTCAACGAGAAGTGCACGGGGTGCGGGAAATGCTCCGAGGCATGCACGATGGAGATAGACAATCCATTCAATTATGGAATGGATAAGATCAAGGCCGCATACCTGCCCCACGATATGGCTTTCCCTCAGCGTTATGTGATCGACCCCGAACTGGCCAAAAGCGCGCAGGGACGGACGGTCAAGGAATCGTGCGCCTACGACGCAATCGAGCTTGACATGCAGGCCAAGACAGTCGATCTCAAAGTTGGGGCGATTGTCTGGGCGACGGGCTGGAGTCCCTATGACGCCAATAAACTTGATACGCTCGGGTTCGGCAATTATCCGAATGTTATTACAAACGTAATGATGGAGCGCCTCGCCGCCGGCAACGGCCCGACAAAGGGCAAGATAGTTCGCCCTTCGGACGGAAAGGAACCCCAGACGGTTGGTTTCATTCAATGCGCCGGTTCGCGCGATGAAAACAACCTGCCGTTTTGCTCCTCCGTATGCTGCCTGGCTTCGATGAAGCAGGCCACTTATGTACGCGAGCAGTATCCGGACGCCAAGATATACATCTTCTTTATCGATATTCGCGCGATGGATCGGCTGGAATCCTTCTACGCCAATCTTAAACAGGACGGCAACGTCACTTTCTTCAAGGGCAAAGTCGCCAAAATCGAAGAAGACAGCGCAACGAAGAACCTGGTTCTCAGGGTCGAGGACACCACTGCGGGAAGTCTTAACCGGATCACCGTGGACCTGGCAGTTCTTGCCACGGGCATGCAGCCCAACACTTCCCTTTCGCCTGTGCCTGCTTTGGCTCAACGCGATGATTACGGATTCATCGCCTCGTTGCAGGCGGCCCCGGGGTTTTTCGCAGCGGGCTGTTCAAGGACCCCTGTGAACGTTTCGGAAGCAGTTCAGGACGGAACGGCTGCAGCTCTTAAAGCCATCCAATCCATTGTGAGGAGGTAGACTCGATGGACAAAAAGATTGCGGTATATATTTGTACGGGCTGCGGTATCGGGGAGGCCCTCGATATAGAACAGCTCAGCACGGTTGCAACAAAGGAATGCAAGGCCGCGGTGTGCAAAAATCATCCGAACCTTTGCAGCGCCGAAGGCGCTCAGATCATCAAAGATGACATCGCAAACGAGGGTGTGAACACCCTGATTATCGGCGCCTGTTCGCCCCGCGTTATGTACGATGTCTTCAATTTCGAAGGGACGATCCTTGATCGTGTGAACCTGCGGGAGCAGGTCGTCTGGAGCCATGCGCCAAAAGACGAAGATACGCAGATGATGGCCGAAGATTACCTTCGGATGAGCGCAGCACGGATGAAAAGTACTCTGCCCCCCGAACCATACAAGCCGGAACAGGAGATGTCTACAGACATCCTGGTTGTGGGCGGCGGAACAACCGGTATGACCGCTGCCCTCGAGGTGGCCAAAGCCGGCTACCGCGCTGTGCTGGTGGAAAAGGAAGACGAGCTTGGTGGTTTTCAGAAAAAAGTCTCAAAGAACGTGACGTTTCCGTTCAAAGACGTGCAGGCCAACGAAATCCAAAAGCTGATCTCTTCTGTAACCGCCAACGAAAAGATTGAAGTCTTCACCGGCTCCAAAATTGAAAAACTCTCCGGCGGTCCGTGTGTTTTCAACGCGCAGATAAAGCAGAACGGGTCCAGCAGCGAACGCCATATCGGTGCGGTTGTTATGGCCGCCGGCTGGCAGCCCTACGACCCCGAAAAACTCGAGAAGAGGTTCGGGTACGGCGAATCTGCCAACGTCATCACTAACGTTCAGTTCGAAGAGCGCGCAAAGTCCGGCAAGATTACAAGGCCGGCAGACGGGAAGGCGGTAAAGACGGCGGCTTTTATTCAGTGCGCCGGTCAGCGCGACCCGCAACATCTTGCTTACTGCTCTGCGATCTGCTGTTTCACCGCACTCAAGCAGGCAATCCAGATAAAACAGCAGGACCCCAAATCAAATGTGTTTGTTTTCTACCAGGAGATGCGAACCCCCGGCCAGGGAGAGGATTTCTTCAGAAAGGCCCAGCAGGAGGGAGTAATTTTCGTAAGGAGCCAGGCGCCTGAAGTTCTCACCAGGGGAAGTAAAATTGCCGTAGAGGCCTTTGACGAACTCCTGGGAGATAAGATCCTGCTCGATGACGTGGACATGGTCGTTCTGGCTACCGGTATGGTGCCGGCCGCAGCTTTCGGCGAAGATTTCAAAGCTAAAAAGCTGGACGAGGAACCAGATAAGAAAAAGGATGAAATGGTCGCCTCCGTGGACTCCATCTTCATGTCGGACATTCTGAATCTGGAGTACCGCCAGGGTCCGGAACTTCCTGAACTTAAGAACGGGTTCCCGGATTCCCACTTTATCTGCTTCCCGTATGAGAGCCGTCGAACCGGTATTTATGCGGCGGGACCGGTCCGCCGTCCAATGGGTATCGCAAATGCCATTGAAGACGCGACGGGCGCCGCGATGAAGGCCATCCAATGCGTGGAACTCACCTCCAAAGGCATGGCCGTTCACCCCAGGGCCGGCGACTTGAGCTACCCGGAATTCTTTATGCAGCGCTGTACGCAGTGCAAGCGGTGTACGGAAGAATGTCCGTTCGGCGCGATCAATGAGGACGAAAAAGGCAATCCGCTTCCTCAGCCGACCAGGTGCCGCCGCTGCTCCGTGTGCATGGGCGCTTGCCCCGAGCGTATCATCTCTTTCTCAAACTATTCCGTGGGAATGATCGGCGATATAATCAAGTCGATCAATGTTCCGGAAGAATACGACGAGAAGCCGCGCATGCTGGTGCTTTGCTGCGAAAACGACGCATACCCTGCGCTGGATATGATCGGGCTCCGCAGAATGACCTACAATGCGTGGGTTCGCGTAATTCCCGTTCGCTGCCTTGGATCTCTCAACCTGGTGTGGGTCGCCGACTCCCTTTCCAAGGGGATCGACGGAATCCTGCTTCTCGGGTGCCGCCACGGCGAAAACTATCAGTGCCACTTTGTAAAAGGCAGTGAACTGGCAAACATTCGACTCAGCAAAGTCAAGGAAACCCTCGACCGGCTCGTTCTGGAGTCCGAACGGGTGCGGTTCGAGACGGTGGCCATCACCGACTACGATAAGCTTCCCGCTCTGCTGGACGAATATGCCGAAAAGCTTGTCGAAATTGGACCAAACCCCTACAAGGGATATTAATAATTGTCGGAAGAGCCGCTCTCATCCTCTCTCTGTTTCTCGGGGAGAGGGCAGGGGGACGGCCCTTCTGAATCCTCGTGCCGGGACTGAACAGCTCAGGAGGTTAACGGATGAGCAACAAAGTTGATCCTAATTTGATTAGGGAACTGGAGGAATTCGGGCTAAAGGACGCGAACAAGTGCTATAACTGTGGTAACTGCACTGCTATATGCGACCTGGCGACCGAGGAAAATCCGTTTCCGAGGAAATTGGTAAGATACATTCAACTGGGGCAAAGAGAAAAGATCTTGAAGTCGCCCGAACCATGGTTGTGCTACTACTGTGGTGACTGCACAACCAGGTGCCCCCGAGGAGCGGACCCTGGCGAGACTATGATGGTTTTGCGCAGATATCTCACCTCGCTCTATGACTGGACCGGTTTTTCGCGCAAATTCTACACTTCCGAATCGTTCGAAATGCTTGCGGTGGGTGTAGTCGCACTTCTGGTCGGCCTCGGTCTTCTTATTTTTCATAGCGGGCCGATCAACTGGGTACACACCGATCTCAACTCCGTATGGCCGTCTGGTGATATCGAAAAAGCAGACCTGGTAATGGCCGCCATACTGTTGTTCTTTCTGGGAACAAATGTTTTGCGCTGCGTAAAAATCGTCATGGGGGACTATTTCAGCAAGGTCCCGGTGGGGATGTACATGAGCGAAATGAAGTTCATGCTCATCCACCTTTTCACTCAGAAACAATTCGGTAAATGCAAGGACCGGCAGCAGTGGATCGTCCATCTTGCCATTATGACCGGGTATGCATCCGTCTTTCTGATGGTTGTCGTTTTTGTAAACGGCCTGCCCCTGGGTATCGACTGGCTCAAATTTCAACGCGGCTGGGAGTCGCTGGGTCACCGGACGGAGTACTCGATTTTTCACCCGATCCGGCTGATCGGCTATTATTCGACCTTCGCAATAATGTACGGCACTACATACGCGCTGATCGGACGTATCAAGAAAAGCAAGCCGCAGTATAAGAATACGCACGGGACAGACTGGATGTTCCTGGCTTTACTCCAGTTGACCGCCCTGACCGGTATTTTGATCAATTTCACGCGCCTTATGGATAAGCCGTTTCCCACCTATGCGATCTATGTCATTCACATGATGGTGGCGATACCCATGCTCGTCCTGGAGGTGCCGTTCGCCAAATGGGCCCACCTTGCCTATAGGCCGGTAGTCCTTATGCTCCTGCGGGTGAAGGCGAGATACATTGCCGAACACGAGCAGGTAAAGGACGCCGCTTTAGAGGTTACACCGGCTTTGTAGGAGCCGGTAGCGGGGAGCGGGAAGAGCACAATCGTGGACTGTGTGGACAATGTGGGCAAAGTGGACATAAGCGGTGTCGATGCGCCTCGCTTCGTTCGATAACCACGGGTCGCGGGTCATGGGTCGTTTCTGACCCGCGACCCGAGACCCCTAAGGCTGAGGCATTTCCTGAAAGCTCACAACGAATAGCATTCCCTTCCGATACAGAATGTTTCTCTGGTGTCGATGGCTCTTCGCACGGCCAGCATTATCATCAGCAGCGAAAAGCCGCCGAACATGAGATCGATGCCGACAATCAGGCCTATGGCCCACAGCGCGGTCAGCGGCATTCCCGCAAAAATGATAACCGAAAGCAGGATGGATACGATCCCGCTAAGAAGCGCCCAACCCCAGATGGAAGAAGAACGCATGCGGAATGCATTTACTGTCTTGACCACTCCCGCCACGAAGAAGAATACAGCAATCGCTAAAGTGAGAGCCACTACCCCGG
The DNA here is from genome assembly GCA_900290365.1 of Syntrophobacter sp. SbD1. GTDB lineage: Bacteria > Desulfobacterota > Syntrophobacteria > Syntrophobacterales > Syntrophobacteraceae > SbD1. The sequence continues at coordinate 9,979 of OMOE01000164.1, forward strand.
TCAGAGGATTGGCCATAAGAAATATGCCGAATGCGAAGTAGAGAATCCCAAGAAGTAAAGAGAAAAATATCCTTTCGTATGCATGCCATCTAAATGCATGCATGACCAGTATGATTCCGCTGACGGCAAAGGCTGCTCCTGCCAGCAATTCGATCGCTATTGTAGCTGCCAAAGGAACAACAATGGCAAGCACGCCCACTATTATCATTGCGATCGAAAGAGCGATATACCACCCAAGGTTCTTGTGCAACTCGTCTATGTCATTGTTAGCCCTATTGATTTCCACTTCAATACCTCCTTGCAGAATTGGCGGTGGGACCGCCGGCCGAGTTCGCCGGGCGGTGGGACCGCCGGCCGAGTTCGCCGGGCGGTGGGACCGCCGGCCGAGTTCGCCGCTGCCTTCGGCGGCGGCAAAGACAGAATGCAATGTCGGTGACTATTAACGTAGTGCTTTGCCACAGGCTCGGCAATGAGCGGTGGAGCGGTGGGACGCCGGCCGGTTGGACCGCAGCCAGGATCGCCGCCACCTTCGGCGGCGGCAAGGGCTTTTTCATGGTTTACGGGTGTTCTGCTGGGACATGAAAGATGGTTCACGGCGCCCGGCAGGCACAATTTTTAGAATTCCGGTTCGCCGCCGACCTGTTGCATTTTTCGTTGATGTTTAACTTATCTCTTGAAATCAAGACCCGGTAGGAAGTAAGGAAGGGCGACACCTGAAACCATGAAAAGACGCAGGATGGGTGAAACGAAGCGAAACCCATCAGGAACTTTTCGCACAAGAAGCATTCACCTGAGTCGAGGATTAGCGAAGATGGCAAAAGAACCCCAGATCGTGCATTCTTTCCCCAAAAATCCGCTGGAGGAAGTCAGATCGTCGGTGACTTATTACAAAGGCAAGCAGTATGTGGACATTCGCATCTATTATAAAGGGGACGATGGGGAGTTTCACCCATCCAAGAAGGGCGTGACCCTGTCGGTGGAACTTTTCCCTGAGCTCGAGACTGGCTTCCAAAAGCTCAAGGAAGCATTGGAGGAGGAACAATAGCCGTCGCAGAGGCAGGCGGTGGGACCGCTGGCCAGGTTCGCCAGCTAGCGCAAGGCAAAAGGCAAAAGTAAAAGGCAAAAGTTAGAAAAACAACCCTTTTAGAAAAGGGGGGTGTGTGGCGCGCCCTTTTTATGGTTGCCGGGTGTCCCGGGGGGGCATCCGTTTAAGTCGCTCTTTTTTTGCCTTTTTACTTTTGCCTTTCTTAGACGGCCTTCGCCGCATGAGTTCTATGTTGCATGCCTGTAAACGCGCTTTATCTGGACGTTGGAAATCAGGGCCATGAAGTCTTTACCTTGTTCGAGATCGACCTTGATCGACCCGCGGTCAATTTCCATGTACCTCGAAAGGACTTTGATTATATCGTTTTTTAGCTCTTCCATCATATCGGGCGTTATATCCACCCGGTCATGCATCAAAACGAACTGCATCCTTTTACGGGCGATTTGTCCGCTCTGTTTGTCTCCCAAAAAGCGCCGCAAAATACCCAGCATTGGCCTGTCTCCTTTCAGTTCCACATCAGCCGTTTCATGCGACCGAAAAACCCATTGGACCCGTTGCCGTCCTGAGGAAGGCATTCACCATTGAGACGATCGGCCATGCCTCTGAAAGCGGCTCCGGCCTTACTGCTCCTGTCGTGAACCAGCGGGACGCCGCGATTGGTCGACACAACCACGTCCTCACTTTCCGGGACGACCCCCAGAAGCGGCACCGAAAGCAGGGAAATGATATCTTCGATGGACATCATATCCCCTCTCTTGACCATTTTGGCGTTGAGCCTGTTGATGATGAGACTGATATTTTTGACCATTGCGGCCTCGAGAAGTCCTATTACACGGTCTGCATCCCTGATGGCGGAGACTTCTGGAGTAGTTACTACCAGGGCGGTATCGGCTCCCGCGATCGCATTTTTGAAGCCCTGTTCTATGCCCGCAGGGCAATCGATGAGCACATAGTCAAATTCGGCAGCCAGACTGGAACAAAGTTCTTTCATCTGCTCCGGATTAATTGAAGTTTTTTCGCGGGTCTGAGCCGCCGGAATCATGCAGAGGTTCTGGACCTTCCTGTCCCGGATCATCGCCTGTTCTTTGCGGCACGTGCCTTCGATGATGTCCACCACGTTGTAGACGATCCTGTTCTCCAGCCCCATTACGACATCAAGATTGCGCAAGCCTATGTCCGTGTCGATCATCACAACACTGTGCTTATTCTTGGCCAGTGTCGTCCCCAGGTTGGCCACGGTAGTAGTCTTGCCGACTCCCCCCTTGCCAGAAGTTACCACGATTGTTTTGCCAGCCATAAGTCACCTGTAATTTCGTCGAAAAACCGGTTTACGTGCGGTACACCTCTCCTCGACTAAATAGTCGCTATATACTCACAGACTGAAAACTTGGATGAGCCCGTTTTGGACCTCAGCCACCTCGAATCTGTTTGGTGCAGGCTTTACTCCCCGTGGAGGAACGGCAACCAGGTCAGCGATCCTGATCTGATTGGGCTCGATGCTCAATGCCCATATCCGTGAGGTTATATCACCTGCGGCGCCGGCATGGGCGAGCCCCCGCAGCAATCCGAATACGACGACGTCGCCATCGGCAATAATTTCAGCGCCCGGATTCACATCCCCCAGGACAATACAGTCCGATGGCGAGACGATCCGCGTGCCCGACCGGCACGTGTTGCGAACAATTACGGGAGCATGGTTTTCACGTTCCCGCCCTGCTGCTTTGGACGCGGAGCGGGCTTTTAGCGGCTCTCCCGCCATCGAGAACGAAAGATCGTCGCTCAGCCTGACCTCCACCACTTTGACCCGGGACTTCTCGTAGAGCTTTTCATAAAGCACACAAATCTGGTCCGTGCTCATTGGGCTGGTCCTGAGATCGAGGACCATTTCCGTTTTTTGGAAAAAATCGCGCGACTGCTGCAGCCGATTGTCCATGAAGGCTATAATAGCGTCCAAAGAGGCAGCGGGGTCTGGGACCAGTGTGAAACCGTTGCGGTCGGCTTTTATCTTTACGGGCGGCAGTTCTGCTAATGACATGTGTATTCGCCTGTTGAACCCTAAAATGCGGAGGCAAAATCCGTGCGATATTATAATCAGGGCGGTTGATTCAAGACGGCTTTACGAAGATGATCCCCCCAAGTGAAAAAACACTTTACTCCAAATTCGTATCGGAGGGCAATACCCATTCTTTGAGTTGCATCCAGTTCCGGATGCGAATGAAACCATCGGCGGGTTCCTTGCGGTTCCAGGGCTGATCGAACATAAAAGGCTCTCT
>OMOE01000142.1 GCA_900290365.1 Syntrophobacter sp. SbD1
TCGGACTTGCTGTCGGGCCGGGGCCCCGGCGGCGGTGGAAGCGAGGCCTTCGCGAGCCGGGACGATACGGTTAAGGCCGTTAGCAGCCTTTCGTCTGCCGAGGTTGCAGCCATGCTCGATGCAGCAAAAGACTACGCAATCAGTTTGCCCTCGGCAACCCAAAGGTTTGCAACTGTTGGATTCTGCTGGGGCGGGGGCCAGAGTTTCAATTACGCGACCGCTCAGCCCAAACTTGGCGCGGCGGTAGTCTATTACGGCGTGGCCCCCCCACTCGATGCGCTGAGTAAGATAAAAGCTCCGGTGCTGGGCCTCTACGGCGAGGATGACTCCCGCGTGGTGAGTACGGTCAAGCCGGCGGAAGACAAAATGAAGGAGCTTGGCAAGGTCTATATTGCGCATATCTACAAAGGCGCAGGCCACGGTTTTCTAAGAGCGCAGGAGGATAGAGGCGGAGCAAACCTGGAAGCCGCACGGCAGGCATGGCCCGTCACTGTCGAGTTTCTGAAGAAATACCTGGAATAAGGAGGCGGCTCGCAATAGCCCACCGGAAAGGATAGACGGGTGAAAATTGTACCCGCCGGGGGACTATCACTTTTAGCGCGAGTTGATGATGTGGTATACTCGCGAGGGTGAGGGTAAGATCGTGATCTCAACTGGCGCTTTAGAGAAAATTGAGAAGTTTGCCCGGGCCCATGAAATCATCGTTGCCGCTTATGTGTTCGGATCGAGTGCTGCGGACAGGGAGCGGTCCGGCAGCGACATCGATATGGCCATCATGATTCGTGGACCTATGGGCGGTTTTGAAAGAGTGCAACTGGAGACCGAACTCTCAAACCTGCTTGGCAAAGACGTGGACCTGATTGTGTTCAGTCGGGTCTCGCCGCTTCTTCAGCATCAGATACTCAAATACGGCCGTATTGTCTTTGAGGCAGACGCCGGAGAAAGAATCAGACAGGAAACTACGTCGCGGAGGGAGTACCTGGACTCCAGGGTCCTTTATCGCATATTAGGCGAGGACAAATCCCATGGTGGATAAGGAGCTTGTTTCAAGAAAGCTTTCCCGGATTCGGATGTATGTGGATGCATTGAGGCGGGCAGAGGATATAAATTGGGAAAAATACCGCTCCGACCTTAGGACCAGGGCTTTTGTGGAAAGGTATGTTCACCTTGCCATAGAAGAGGTGATAGATGTTGCCAACCACTTCGTCTCTTTTTATAAATGGCGTGAGCCGACAAGTTATCGCGATCTTTTCTCGATTCTTCGCGAATATGGCGTAATTCCCGAAGATCACCTGCTCACTTTTCAAACAATGGCCTCCTTTCGGAACATGCTCGTGCATCGCTATGAGGCAATAGACGATGAGTTGGTTTTTGGAATTTTCATTAAACATCTTGGCGATTTCGATCTATTCATTCGATTGGTCACTGACTGGTCCACTGACAAGTGAATGGTTGCCTACTGTCAATATATCAAGGATAAATTGTTTATGAAGCTTTAATGGCGCTATACTTTTGCTGATTTTCATCTTCATCAAAGAGCCGTGCCATGATGAAACAATGAATTCTGCCGTCTCTTGGGTGTTCAGCCCCTGAGAAATCTCTTTTTCTTCTTTTGCCTGATCCAACAGGTGCTTATAAATTTGGGCCATGTCGTCCACAGATGCCGCCAGCTTACTCCCAAAAGCTTGGCTTAAGTCTCCCATTTCCTGGGAAAGATTACCGATCGGACAGCCGCAGGTGTAATTCAACCCCTGAAAAAGATCGATAAAATAATCAAATATCTTTTCGATCCGCTTCAGGGGCGGCAGAGCTTTATTCTTAGCAATAGGGTCTACCATTCCCAGATACATGCTATTAAAAAAATCGATTACTTGCAGGCCAAAGTCATCTTTGCTTTTAAAGTAGAAATAAAAAGATCCTTTGGGTACGCCGGCAGCGTCGAGCACTTCCTGAATACCCGTATGGTAATATCCCTTGAGGTGGATGATCCGGGCGCCGGCCTCAATAATTTTATGCTTTGTATCCTGCTTCATAAAAACTAAAAATTAACTTCTTCAGTATGTCCAAAGGAAATGGTGTTATCGCTAACCTGGACGTTTTTTAACTCAACCTTGACAACCACAAAATCGGAAGGGTCCCCGGGAAGGTCTGAAAGAAAAGGAAATTTCTTCACTAACAATCCGAAGGCCTTTTGTATTTCGTCAGGGTCTTTTACCGGGGTCGCTGTTCCGGTTCCCTTAATATATTTCGCCTTGGCCACGGCTTCCCATGTGGGGCAGTCATGGTCGATGGCAAAACCGATATTGCTGCTGACTGCAAGCTGCCCTATTTTTCGGGAATCTTTTCCTGTTACAAAATAGAGAATATTTTCCTTGTCACCTGCCGCATAGTTAACACCCCTTACACAAGGCATCCCGCCTGAATCAATGGTGGCAAGATGCACCAGGTTATGAGACCCGATAACTTCAGCCATTGTTTCTTTTGCAGACATATTCGATCCTCCTGTCAATTAGAAGCCCAAAAAAAGACGGTGATCAGCCAATACCGGGGTATAATAGACCGGTCGTCTAGGGTTGTCAATAAAAATTTGCCCGGCTGCCAATAATTAATTAACGGCCTCCACCCCACATTTTTAGCGTGAGTTGGTGATATCGTTTTGTTCTAATTAGCAAGAACAGACTTTATTACGTACATTGAGAGAATGAGGCCTGAAATAAGAAAATGGAAATGATCCTTCTCAGTCTGATTCAGAATATATCCATACTGGTATCACTTACCGTAATTCACCAGATCATCGTAAGAAAGTGGGAGAAAAGCAGCATCAAGTATCAGATTTTGTCCGGCATCCTGTTTGGCAGCGTGGGCATAGTAGGCATGATGACTCCTCTCACGTTGAAACCGGGCATCATCTTTGATGGCCGCTCAATTATTCTTGGCATCGCCGGGCTTTTTGGCGGTCCGCTTGTCGCCTCGCTAGCCGCAGGAATTTGCGCGTGCTATCGACTCTATTTGGGGGGGGCCGGTGCTTTGGTAGGAACTGCCGTCATTGTTGAGGCTGCCTCCCTGGGCGTAGGATACCACCTGCTTCGGAGACGAAATGATCGCCTGATGGGCATTTTCCATCTCCTGAGCTTTGGGTTTTTGGTTCATGTAGTGATGCTGGTGCTGCTGATGGCATTGCCGGGCGGCGCAGGACAGGAGGTCCTGCGGCAAATAAGCCTGCCAGTGCTTTTGGTGTATCCGTTTGCGGTGATGTTGGTTTCTCAGATTTTTATTGACAATGAGGAGCGGCTCCAGGCCGAAAAAGCCCTCAAAGATAGCGAAGAGCGACATAGGACACTCTTTCAGACGTCCATGGAAGGGATATTGTGCGTGGACATGAAAGGACGTTTGGTTCAGGTCAACGACGCCTACTGCCGTATGAGCGGCTACAGCGAGAGTGAACTGCTGACCATGAGCATTCCCGATCTTGAGGCGCTTCAAACGAGTGCTGAAGTGGCCGCAAACATCCAAAAGATCGCCGTCAAGGGTTATGCGCACTTTGAAAGTTGCCACCGTCGAAAGGACGGGAGCACTTATGATATCGAGGCCAGTACTCAGTACCTGCCTAACTCGGATGGACTGATCTTCGCCTTCATCCGTGACATCAGCGAGCGCAAGCATGCGGAGGAGGCGCTGCGACGCAGTGAGGAGAAATATCGTGAGTTGGTTGAGAACGCCAACAGCATCATCCTGAGAATGGACGACGCGGGCAAAGTGACTTTCATAAACGAGTTTGCACAACGTTTTTTCGGATATAGCGAAGAGGAAATACTCGGCAAGAACGTGGTGGGAACTATCGTTCCACCTGTTGAGTCAACCGGGAGGGACTTGCGGCTAATGATCGAGAGTATCGCAGCGAACCCGGATCGTTACGCCAACAATATAAACGAGAACATGCGCAGCAACGGTGAGCGTGTCTGGATTGCCTGGACCAATAAGCCTGTCTTTGACAAAAACGGCCGGATAAGGGAAGTCCTCTGCGTTGGCAACGACATCACTGAGCGCAAACAAACCGAGGAGTCCCTGCTCCTCAGCGAGGAAAGATACAGCAGACTGTTTGAAGACGCATCGCTGGGCATCTACCGGTCTACCCCCGGGGGAAAAATCATCAATGTGAATCCGGCTTATGTCCGGATGTTCGGTTTTGACTCCCCGGAGGATGCGATGAGTCAAGTAAACGATTTGGCCGTTGACCTCTATGTAGATCCTTCACGCCGAAGTGAAATCGTGAGGATGCTTTTGGATGGCAAGGGGCCTGTCCGTTCAGAGAATCTATTCAGGCGGAAGGACGGGAGCATCTTCACGGCTGACCTTCATATGTGGACGGTGCACGACACAGAAGGGAAGCTTTTGTTTCTGGAAGGATTTCTAGAGGACATCACTGAACGCAAGCGGGCTGAAGACGCTTTGCGCGAGAGCGTGGCGATGTACCGAACGCTCGTCGAGAACATCCCTCAGAGGGTCTTCATGAAGGATACGGACTCCTGCTATGTATCCATCAATGAGCACTACGCCAGGGATCTGGGCATTCGATCCGCAGACGTCTTTGGTAAAACGGACTACGATTTCTTCCCCGGGGAGCTTGCCGACAAATACCGGGCGGACGACAAGCGCATCATGAAGACGGGTGTGACTGAGGAACTGCAGGAGCACTACATATCGCAAGGCAAAGAAGTGTGGGTCCAGACTGTCAAAACTCCGGTTAGAGACGCAAATGGCAAGGTCAACGGTGTTTTCGGAATCTTCTGGGACATCACCGAGCGCAAGCAGGCGGAAGATGAACTGCGGAGATCACAACGGCAATTGGCTGACATCATTGAATTCATCCCGGATGCGACATTCGTCATCAATAACGAAGGAAGGGTTATCGCCTGGAATCGCGCCATGGAAGCAATGAGCGGAATTCCGAAGAGTAAAATGATTGGCAAGGGCGACTTTGAGTATTCTCTGCCTTTTTTCGGGAACAGGCGACCGTTGCTGATTGACCTTTTGTTTGCAAGTGAAGAGAAGACAACGAAGTACTATGACTTAGTTTCAACGGTTGGTGACGCTATAGTTGCCGAAACTTATGCTCCGCAGGCATATGGAGGACAGGGAGCATATCTGGGGGCTGTTGCAACTGCCCTTTTCGATGAGCAGGGAAATGTCGAAGGTGCGATAGAATCCATACGGGATATCACCGAGCGCAAGCTGGCCGAAATTGCGTTGCGCGAGAGCAAGGAACGTTTCTCCAGATTCTTTCGTGCCAGCCCCGTGGGCACCAGTATAACACGCTTGCGCGACGGCCAATTTGCCGACGTCAATGATGCGTTCCTGCGCTTATTTGGCTATACACGCGAGGAGGTCATAGGTCACACCCGGTTGGAGCTGGGAATGTGGGTTGATCCCAATAACCGGGCTGAGCAGGTTGAGATACTGCAGAATCAAGGCAGGGTAGTGGACTTTGAAGTCCAGTTGCGCAGGAAATCAGGTGAAATCATTGATGTGCTTAGCTTCGCGGAGCAGATCGAGATAGCCGGGGAGCAGTATGTCCTGGTCATTGCATATGACATCACCGAGCGGAAGCGGGCTGAAGAGGAAAGAAAAAAACTTGAGGAACAACTTTTTCAAGCTCAGAAGATGGAGTCAGTAGGGCGGCTGGCCGGTGGTGTGGCGCATGATTTCAACAACATGTTGGGCGTGATCATAGGCCGGGCGGAAATGGGTCTGCAACGGAACGTCTCCAATGACAAAATCCGGCACAACCTGCAGGAGATCCTCAAAGCTGCCCTGCGTTCGGCGGACCTTACCCGCCAACTGCTGGCCTTTGCCCGCAAACAAACCGCCATTCCGAAGATACTGGACTTGAACGACACGATCTCGGGCATGATCATGATACTCCGGCGGCTAATCGGCGAGAATATAGACATGTCCTGGCAACCGGGGCTCGATCTCTGGAAAGTCAAAATAGATCCCTCCCAAGTGGACCAGATTCTGGCCAATCTTGTGGTCAATGCCCGCGATGCCATTCCCGGGGTAGGCTCCATCACTCTGAGGACGGAAAACTTTTTGATAGATGATTCCAACAGGGCTGATCACCTGGAATTTATTCCCGGACAATACGTCCTGCTGAGCGTTAGCGATACCGGAACGGGTATGAGTAAGGAGGTCTGCGAGAATATCTTCGAGCCTTTTTTTACCACCAAGGAACTGGGCAAGGGAACCGGGCTGGGATTGTCCACCGTTTACGGCATCGTTAAACAAAACGACGGTTTTATTAATGTTGCCAGCGAACAGGGGAAAGGAACCACGTTTAAAATCTACCTGCCGCGGTTCAAGGTTGAAACTGAACATGTCCCACCTGAGGAGATTGCCGTCAAACGCCAGACAGGCACGGAAACCGTCCTGCTGGTCGAGGACGATGAAGCGATCCTGAACCTCAGCACGCTGATTCTCGAAGAACTGGGCTACACGGTGATTGCGGCGCAGACACCGGTACAGGCCATTCATCTTGCCCGGGAGCATCCAGGTTATATTCACCTGCTGATCACGGACGTGGTGATGCCGGAGATGAACGGCCGGGAACTGGCAGAAAAGCTTAGCACTATCCGGCCGAACCTCAAGTGCCTTTATATGTCAGGCTACACTGCCGACGTGATAGCACATAGCGGCATTCTGGACGAAGGCCTAAATTTCATTCAGAAACCTTTCGGCAGCTTTGATCTTGCGGCAAGGGTCAGACAAGTGTTGGACCACATGGAATAGATGGCTGAAAGATCGAGTTAGCATTGCTCTCCTCTCGATCTGGCGAGTACTGCCTGCAAGATTCTCATTCTCGGATCATATGTGAGGTGGCCTCTCTTGAATCAGACCGGTTAAAAACTTCTATTTGGTTAAATCATATAAGCAAAAGCCACTGCCCTCATATTCTGCCTTCAACAGGAATCTTGCCTGCCAAGTTATGCAATCCGACCACATCTGGATTTCATAAGTTGCCAAGGTATGTAGGGTCAAGGTCGTCTGCCATACCAAGCTGTTTATCAAAGTTGCGTCTGCTTTTCCCTTTGTTCGCTGATATCGCATAACTTTTCCCTGAGTACCCGTCCATTACCTGGGGTAGGGAAACGAGACCATCAAAAGTGGGGAAGGAGTGTGTCCTGGAGTTGAAAAAATTAGGCTCAGTCACCTATCACTTGCATCTTCGATTAGAGACTCGTATGGTTTCGGGAACTCGGCGGTGTTCGAGATTTTTGGCAGAATCCAGCCTGAAAATGCGGTTCTGGTGTACGGCAAACAACTTGATGCTTACTATGGACGGATGCCTTTTAGGCGTAAACATTCTCGAGTTCGCAGGGATATGGCTCGAAGGTAATTATCGGATTTGGAGGCGCCCTATGCACGATTGCTTCAGGCTCGGGAGACTGGTCTACCTTATGACAGCCCTTTTCATCGCGGCCGGCGTATTTGGCTGTGCAACCACGCCCACGGGTCCGTCCGCCCAGGCGGTGGCTCAGGCAGAAAAGACGGTAACGCCCGGACAGGTCCAGCATCCGGTGTATCAAGGCCCTGGCATGGTCACCTATTATTCTCCGCCCGGCAGGATCGACTTGTGCGGGGAGCCCGTCCCCTTGGAAAACCAGGAGGTCATGGAGCGATTCGACAAAGAGTTCACTCTCGTGGTGTACAACCCTGCGCATGTTTACCAGTGGTTAAAACTCAAGGGGCGCTATTTCCCGTCGATTGAGGAACGCCTCCGGCGCCTCAACTTGCCCGAAGATCTGAAGTATGTCGCTATTGCGGAAATCGAGCCCCCGCTAAATACCCCGAAGAGAAAATCGGTAGACATGCGCTATGACTTCGAGCGATCCCCTGACAGCGCTTTCCAGTATCTGGGGGATCTTTACCGCAATTTCAAGAGTTGGTCTCTCGCCATAGCGGCTTACAACTCCGGTGAGAAACGCATTATGGACGAATGCCGCGCGCATGGGGAGAGCGATTGCTACCAAATGATGCTGCCGCAGGAAACTGAGCGCTATGTTTTCAGGATTTTGGCGATCAAGGCGGTCCTGAGTGACCCGGCGCGGTACGGGTATGAACTGCCCAAAGGCGCCGGATACCGCTAGGACCACCAGGGCATCAGGAGGTCAACATCTCTCCTAACTCCCAAAATCTCAGCGCACGGAAAACTTGCCGAGTTAGGATCATTTAATCAGGAAATCGAGACCGGCTGAAGGTTCAGCGTTCTGGCAAGTAACTGTGATGCAAATAGCTCCGAGCATCTCCAACTCGCAACCCCCGGAGCATGATTATAGTGTATTGAGCTTTTCAAGGGACCGGTTTCTCTTGGGTGGGGAGGGATTTCCAAGTTTAAAGTCCGAAAATTGTATGGAAACATTGTCAACGTCGGGTAATGGAATCTGCACTTTTGCATGCCGGCATGGTTTTGGCTTAAGCTTAAAGAGGTTCACCTGTTCGGTGCGGGGATGAATCGGCGAAAGATGAAAAAAGGTTTAAAAAGAGCACTTCTGCTTTGGGTAATCGGGGCCACTCTGTTCTGTTTTTTTTCGAGTGGCGTTGCCAATGCTGCTGCCATCGACCGCAGGCTTTATTCCGAGCTTCTAAACTTTCCCACTGACCGAAAGATCGTTGAAGTGTATGGCGTACCCTGCTTGAGAATATTTCTCCCAGAAGGGCAGTCAATCAGCTACTTTTGTCGTTTTGTGAAATATTTTGATCGGGATTTCAAGTTCTACCGCCAGCAAATCGCTCTTATAAACCGGCTGGAACCCATGGCGGAGGTTGGCGGCACCGATAACCTGAGCACGAACGTAAACTTCATCTATGTCCCGCTCAATTTTTCCATACGGCCGCAGATCCTTCCCGAACGGATTGGAAATATTTCCAACCTGCCGAAATTCGTCCTGATCGACCTCGACAAGCAGTGCCTGGGGCTCTATCAATACGGAAGATTGATCCAGCTGTTTCCGATTTCATCCGGAATCCAAGGAACACCTGCGAAAAAGTTTGCCATATTGTCCAAGGAAAAAGACCATTATTCGACGAAATACGACAATGCCTGGATGCCGTATGCATTGAGACTGTTTGGGGACTATTATCTCCACGCCGGCATTCTTCCAAGCTATGCAGCCTCTCATGGATGTATTCGTTTAATTTATGAAAACGCTATTGTCGTGTACGATTGGGTGGAGGTCGGAATGCCCGGCGAGATAATCAAGGCGACCTTAAACAAAAAAAACGGACAACCACAACCCCAGAAACTGCTACCAACCCAGGATCTACCATCACCCCAGAAACTGCCACCAACCAACACCCTGGAACCCGCATACCGCGACCTTTTCATTCCTAAATTCTAATTTCTGTCTCGAAAAGGTTCTTTAGGCCGCACTTTGGAGCGGTGCCGGACTAAACCTCGGTCTTTGTACTGAGCTTGGTCCCTGAGCACATAATAAATGACTGTAAGAAGAATTAAATCAACTGAGTGGGAACCAAGCCTCAAAAAAGTGCTCTGTATTTTCAGCGATTACAGCGCGGATAACGAGAAAATTGGCAGTTCTTTTTCGCTGTTAGCCCTCAACCGCTTCCAACAACTTGGAGGAGGTTATGAACAGCATTGGGGCCGGTCCCCTCACCCCTCACCCCTCACTATCCCCCGTATGGTCGTCAGCGCTTCATCGAGAGTGGACATTGCCAGCAACATTTCGTCCTCTATTGTCTGGAGGGCATGCGGCGAAAGGTCTAGGCCGGGCTTTGCCAGAAAGTTTCTGAGCGCATCTGCTTTTTTGACAAGGTCCGAAACATATTCGCCCCAACGGGTTAAGTCCGTTTCTAGTACCACAGGCCCTCCGGCCCGCTCCAGCGCTGTTGTCGTTATGCGGTCCCCGATCGAAGGCACTTGAGTATCGAAGCCGAATTTTTGTCTCAGGATCTTTGCGAATTGTTCGCTTGTACTCGCTTCTCCGTGTATCACAAAGACCCGCATTTTCGGGTTTTTGAAATGGCTGATCCAATCGAGCAGTCCATCTTGGTCCGCGTGAGCAGATAAGCCGCCGATAGTGAATACTTTTGCCCGGACTATCACCCTTTCGCCCAGTATTTTCACCATCCGCGCACCTTCGACAATGATTCTGCCGAGGCTGCCGGCTGCCTGAAAGCCTGCTATCACAAGGGAGCATCCCGGCCGCCAGAGGTTATGCTTGAGATGGTGCCTGATTCGGCCGGCGGTGCACATGCCGTTTCCAGCTATCACGATGGCCGGGCCTGCGTGGCAGTTTATGTCCATGGACTCCTGCGCCGTGTGGCTTAGCACGAGTTGCTCGAAATCGAAGGGATCATTTCCCGAGTCGAGCATGGCCCTGGTTTCATCGTCATAATACTGTTTCATATTTCGGAATATGGTAGTCGCGGCTATGGCAAGCGGGCTGTCCAGATAGACGGGAATCGGTGGTATCAGCTTTTGCCGAAAAAATCGCTCGAGGATAAAGAGCAACTCCTGTGTCCGTTCTACGGCAAAGGCCGGGATAAGGACTTTTTCACCGTGTTCGCAACTGTAGTGGATGGCTTTGAGCAGTTCCCGTTCGCTATCTTCGAGTGATTTGTGGTTGCGGTTCCCATAAGTGGATTCGATTAAGAGGATGTCCGCCTCAGAGACGATTTCGGGGTCTTTAAGGATCATTTGCCCCTTGTGTCCCAGATCTCCGGTAAATACGGTTTTCAGGGCGCTATCCGGAGGTCCGTCCCAGATTTCCAGAAGGGAAGAGCCGAGGATGTGTCCGGAGTTTCGGAACCGGATGCTCAAATCCCCATCGAGGCTAAAAACTTCGTCTTGCTTCACTGGCTCAAAAAGAGCAAAACACCCCTCCGCGTCCGAAACCCGGTATAGCGGTTCGGTGACCGGTTCTCCACGGCGCTTGTTCTTTCTTGTCTGCCACTCGGCTTCCATTTCCTGTATATGAGCAGAATCCAGGAGCAGAATCTTGGCAAGCTCGACTGTTGGCGCGCTGGCATAGATTCTGCCTCGAAAACCGTCCTTTACCAGCCTTGGTATTCGACCGCAATGATCTATGTGGGCATGAGTCAGAAACAGCGCTTCGATATCGGCGGGATTGAAACCCCAGGGCTCTCTGTTTAAAGCTTCCATTTGATGGCCGCCCTGAAAAAGGCCGCAGTCAACCAGGTATTTTCGGTCCCTGCCGATCAGAAAACAGGAGCCTGTAACACAATGCGCAGCGCCCAGACAGGTGATCTGCATTCCGGGTCTTTCCTCTTCCATTTTCAGTAGTAGCCCTCGTGGGAGACTTTCCCTCTGAAAATATAATAGCAATAGCCCACATAAGTTAGAATTACCGGCAGGATGACAAGAGTTCCCACAAGCAAAAACGATTGTGAGGAAGCGGCTGCGGCTGCCTGCCTGAAGGTGACCGCAAAAGGGACCAGCCAGGGCCACAGGCTTATGCCCAACCCCAGGTAACCCATCAGAAAAACACCTATGCTGAAGAAAAAAGGACGATTTTCGCAACCCCGGTGGAGATCTCGCCAAATCAGGATGATAAGGGCCGCGGTTACAATGGGTACCGGAACAAGGTAATAAAAATTGGGAAGGGTGAACCACAGCTCTCTTACACCCTCATTCATTACCGGCATGCTGATGCTCACGATAGCCATGAACACACCTACGTATCCCAGAACATATGAAGCGCATTTTCGGGCCCAGTCCCCGGTGATCCCGTCGGTTTTCATCATCAGCCAGGTGGATCCGAGCAGCGCATAGCCGAACAGCAGGGCCACTCCGGTCATGAAACTGTAGGCGTTTAGCCAGTCAAAAGGCTGGCCCGCAAAGCTTCGCCCTTCGACATGGATTCCTCTTACGAAGGCCCCAAGGAACACGCCCTGCATAAAAGCGGCGACGATAGATCCGAAGTGGAAAGCGTAGTCCCAGATAAAGCGGGATTTGACGGCCTTGAACCGAAACTCGAACGCCACTCCGCGAAAGATAAGACCCAAAAGCATCAAAATGACCGGCATGTAGAGCGCTGGCATCAGGATCGCGTAAGCAAGGGGAAAC
The DNA here is from genome assembly GCA_900290365.1 of Syntrophobacter sp. SbD1. Taxonomy (GTDB): domain Bacteria; phylum Desulfobacterota; class Syntrophobacteria; order Syntrophobacterales; family Syntrophobacteraceae; genus SbD1. Next base: position 12,104 of record OMOE01000142.1, read on the forward strand.
GCCGCAAAAAGTCCCCCGCCGCTGAGCACCAGCCAGGTTTCGTTGCCGTCCCAGAAGGGCGCTATGGAGTTCATCATGCGGTCCCTGCATTCATCCGAGGGCGCAAAAGGAAAAAGTATGCCTACGCCAAGGTCGAAGCCATCCAGAAGGACGTACAAAAAAAGCGCCGTGACAATCAGGGCGAACCATACGAGCTGAACGTCCAGGAAGCTTTCTAGGCTAAACATTTTGTCACTCCTTTTCTGAAACGATGCCGGTGATCAAAGGAGGCTCTTTCACGCCGTGCGAACCATAGACTTCCGCTTCGGTCTCGGGGCCTTTTCTGATGAGCTTCATTATGTAGTAGCTCCCGGCGCCGAACACGACCGCATAAGTAAGGATAAAAGCTCCAAGGGATATGGCTATGGGAAGGGCCTTCACCGGAGAAACCGCCTCCGTGGTCCGCATGACGCCCTGGATTATATAGGGCTGCCTGCCGATTTCCGTGACAAACCATCCGGCAAGCACGGCGGCAAAACCGGCAGGGATCATGGCCATGCACCAGTACTGAAACCACCTCACATCGAATAAGCGCTTCCTGATATAAAGAACCAGGGCCGTTAGGCCCGTCAGTATCATCAAGGTCCCAAGCCCCACCATTGCCCGAAAGGACCAGAAAACCCACAGCACAGGCGGGCGCTGGTCTTTGGGCCATTCCTTGAGGCCCCTGACCTCGCCATTGAAATCATGGGTGAGGATCAGGCTCGACAGCTTGGGGATTTCGACCGCATATTTGGTCTTTTCCTCCGCCTGGTCCGGCCACCCGAAAAGAATTAGAGGCGCCCCGCGTCGAGTTTCCCACAGTCCTTCTATTGCGGCCACCTTGGCGGGTTGGTTGGAAAACGTGTTCAAACCATGCAAATCGCCGAACAGCAGTTGCAGGGGAGCCACAAAAACCGCCATTATCATGGCCATCCCCAAAATTACGCGGCCTTCCCTTACGTGACGCCCCCGTAGCAGATAGAATGCGCCAACGCCCCCGGCGGCAAAAGCCGTGGTGAGATAGGCGGCGGTCACCATGTGGACGAAGCGGAATGGAAAAGACGGGTTGAAAACAATCTGCATCCAGTCTGTGGGATAGAGCAGCCCGTTTTCCCCGATCCGGAATCCCCTCGGCGTCTGCATCCAGCTATTGGCCGAAAGGATCCAGAAGGCTGAAATCAGGGTCCCGGCGGCGACGATGACGGTCGCGGCAAAATGGATCCTGCGGTCGACACGGTTCCAGCCAAACAGCATTATCCCAAGAAATGAGGCTTCAAGAAAGAACGAGGTCAATACTTCGTAGCCCAGCAAAGGCCCCAGAATGTTTCCGGCTTTGTCCGCGAATACGGACCAGTTGGTCCCGAACTGGAAGGACATGACTACGCCGGAAACAACTCCCATGCCGAAGGTGACCGCAAAAATCTTGACCCACATCCGGTATATAACCCCGTAGACAGTGTTGCCGGTTGCCAGAAGGCGCCATTCGAGCACGGCCAGCCAACTCGCCAGACCAATTGTGAACGCGGGGAAAAATATGTGAAAGGAAAGGGTAAATGCGAACTGAATACGTGAGAGCAGGACTGAGTCCAGGTTTTCAATCATGGCCTGAGAGTCTCCGGAAAAACTTTTGACAAGGGTTGACAGGATTAGCACAATACTGTGCATCGGAATGCAGGATTGCAAGCAGAAAACTTGAGGCTTTCAATGAAAAGTCAATCCTGTTAATCTACGGGTCTGTGCGGTGGAGTCTAAGAGCATGTCGCTTTGCGGGGATGAATCGGGCGCATACGCTGAGCCACGGGTCCTTTTGTGCGGCGAAACGGCGATCAGCGTCGAATTCGGCGACAAAATAGACTTGAAAATCAACAGGAAGGTCCGGCATCTTTATAAGAGCTTCAAAGCGGCCCCCTATCCGGGCATTCTCGATATAAATCCAACCTACTGCTCACTTTTCATCCGGTATGATCCCCTGGTTTGTTCCCTGGAAAGACTCCTTTTGATAATAGAGGAAAAGCTTGACGTAGAAGATGCCGCCGGCCCTGATTGCGATCGGATTATAGACATCCCGGTTTGCTATGAGAGCGAATTCGCATTGGACATCAGGCAAGTCGCGGACTTCCATGGTATGCACACTGGAAAGGTGATCGAACTCCATACGGCTCCGGTGTATCATGTTTACATGATCGGATTTATCCTGGGATTTCCGTATCTGGGGGAACTGGACCACAGGCTCCATACCCCCAGAAAAAAAGACCCCAGAAAGACGGTTGCGGCGGGAAGCGTCGGCATAGCCGGCCGCCAGACAGGTATTTACCCCGTTGAGAGTCCCGGAGGCTGGCAGATTATCGGGATAACCCCGGTAAGGATATTTGATCCGGCAAGAAAAGAGCCGTTCCTGCTCGAAATGGGCGACACAATACGATTCAAAGCGATAACGCGAGATGAATTCCATGCTCTATCCACGCGGTAATTGCAGGGATTGCGAAGCAATACCTGCAAGGGGGACATTTGAGGGCGATACTCATCATTGACCCGGGGCCTATGGCTACCGTGCAGGACCTCGGGCGCTTTGGTTTTCGCGATAAGGGGGTCCCGATGTCCGGCGCTATGGACCAGCAGGCGCTACGAATAGGAAATCTGCTCGTGGGCAACCCCGTAGGGGCGGCCTGCATCGAAATCACCCTGGGCGGATTCCGTGCCCGGTTCCAGAGCCGGGTCCACTTCGCCGTGACCGGGCCGCCGGCAGGGGCCAGTCTGAACGGCAGTCCCCTGTCGGCTTGGGAATGCTGTTTCGCAGAGAAAGATTCGGTTATCGAACTGTATGCCCCGGAGTTTGGATCGAGGAGCTGCCTAAGCATCCAGGGAGGAATCGATGTTCCCCCTGTTATGGGCAGCCGGTCCACTTTCCTGAGGGGTTGTCTTGGCGGATTTCACGGAAGGCCGCTTCAACAAGGCGATTCGCTCGACCTGGGAGATCCCGTGGGCAAGCCTGTTTACGAGTTTCCGGAAGGATTGATTCCGCCCTACAGCGGCCGGCCCGTCCTCAGGGCCTTGCCGGGGCCGCAGGATGACTGTCTTTCCGCCAAGGGACTGGAGACCTTCTTCACTTCGGAATTTGAAGTCTCCAGCCGATCCGACAGGATGGGCTCCGTCATGTCCGGACCGATGATAGAACACAAGCGGGGTGGGGATATAATCTCCGACGGGACCTGCCCCGGCGCCGTACAGGTGCCCGGCGGCGGCCTGCCCGTAATTTTGGGCAATGACTGCCAGACAACCGGAGGCTATGTAAAAGCGGCGACCGTAATAGCCGCGGATCTGCCCCTTGCCGGCCAGTTGAGGCCGGGTCTGGGGGTGAGGTTCGAAAGGGTGAATTTTGATCAGGCACGGCTCGCTTATTTGAAAAACGAATATCTGATCAGGAATTTCTATGAAAAGCATGGAAAATCTTCGTGAATCACCAATAGACATAAACTGTGACATGGGCGAAAGTTTTGGAGCATACCGCATTGGCGATGACGAGGCGATAATGCCCTATATCAGCTCGGCCAACATAGCCTGCGGCTGGCACGCAGGGGACCCGACGGTGATGGCCGAAACGGTGCGGCTGGCGGCGGAACACGAAGTCGCAATCGGCGCTCACCCCGGCTACCCCGATCTTTTGGGTTACGGTCGCCGCGCTATGGAAACATTGCCGGGCGAAATCAAAAACTACATCATTTACCAGCTCGGCGCCCTTTCCGGTTTCGCACGCGAGCACGGAATGAAACTCCAGCATGTCAAGCCGCACGGCGCACTCTACAACCTGGCGGCAAAAGACGAGCAAGCGGCAAACGAATTCATTTCCGCCCTAAAGGCCTTTGATCCTGAGCTTATTCTCGTCACTTCGTCAGGCTCTGTTTGCGCAGAAATGGCCCGCTCGGCAGGACTCAAGGTGGCCAAAGAGGTTTTTGCGGATCGCGCCTATCTTAGCAACGGCCAACTTGCTCCAAGGACCCTGGAGGGCTCAGTCATTTACGACCCTGACGCAGTGCGGGAGCGTGCTCTCGCACTGGCCACTTCGAGCCGAATGATCAGCGTGGACCACAAGGAAATAAGGCTCGAAGCGGACACTCTTTGTATCCATGGCGATACGCCCGGAGCATGGAAACTCGCCCGAATCATACGTGAAGCCCTGGAAGATGCGGGGGTGCGCATCTTGCCCATGAGGAGCAATTAGGAATTAAAAGAATTTTAGATTTTAGATTGCAGATTGCTGATTTTAAAAATCTAAAATCTAAGATCTAAAATTTTAGATTCCTAATTAATTCACTCAATCCCTCTGGGGAGGCTGAAAGGCTTTATGGGTCCGGCCGCTTTTTCGCCTCCATCGTGTTGCTTGCCTCCTGATTCCAGAATAATTTCATTTTCGCCGACCCAACCGAGTTCCTGGCGAACCAGCTTTTCCTGGGCTTTAGGGCTGTTTTTGAGAGACTTGATCATTTCGAAGAGCTTCTGGTTTTCTACCCTGAACTTGAGGACCTTTTCCTCGAGTTCCTTTACCTGCTGGTTTTGCTTTTTGTAGCCCGGAAGTCCTTTGGATGAAAACACAATCGTGTAGACCAGGGCAATATTGAGGAGCAGCAGGAACATAACAAGCAACCGGGCAATATGGATGCCTTTGAAGGAGAACCTCGGCTTGACTGTGTTTTGCTGATATCTGTTTGCCTGAGTCGGTCTGTTCATCGTTTACGGCCTCAATCTTTGAGTTCACAGTCTTCAGTTGTCGCTGACAACTGTTTTGTGTTCACTGCGAAGCCGGTATTTCCACGGATGGAAAAAGCTTCGGATCGGTGTGCGGGATAAAGAGCGCTCCTCGAAACTCATTCATCAGCTCAACATTTACGTTAAGTTCAACATAGGTGATCGTATTTCGAACGTGTTCGGCTTCCTCAAGAAGTGTTCGGTCGCACATGAGCATGGAAGCCCCCAGCAGGCTGGAGTTGCCGATCCCAAGATATGTTTCCAGGGGCAGATCCGGAATCATGCCGATTCGAACCGCCATTTCGGAGTCCACATGATTGCCGAAGTTGCCCGCGATGTAAATATTTTTTAGATCGGCAAAACTGAGTCCAACCTTTCGGCAGATGACGGACAATATAGTGTACATAGCCGCTTTTGATTTCAAGAAGATCCCGATGTCTATCTCGGATATAAGCATCTCGCTTCCGTCCAGGGTCTGGGAAGACAACGCCAGCGCGTAAGCCGGGCCGTCCGGCGTATCTCTAAGGCGCGAGCAACTGAGCCCGGCGCTGAATTTGCCCTGGATGTTCAGAATTTTCGAAGAAAACATCTCCGCCACAAATTCTATAAGACCGGACCCGCAGATGCCGGAAGCTTTCCCGTCTCCGATTACCCGAAAGTCCGGCTCCAGCGTCTTTCTGTTTATCCTTACCTGGTCGATTGCCCCTGTGGCTGCCTGCATTCCGCGCTCAACAACGCCGCCTTCGAGCGCCGGGCCGGCCGCACCCGCGCAGGCCAGCATCCACTCGCAATTGCCCAGCACGATTTCGGCGTTTGTTCCGAAGTCTATAAGCATGCGCAAGTCTGTCGATCTGTTCAAACCTGCTGCGATAACTCCCGAGATAATATCGCCGCCTACATATGACCCGACATTCGGAAATAGATATATCAGCGAGTTGGGTAAAAAAGTGAAGCCAAGCTCTGCTGCCCGGGCCATGGGGAATCTGTTGGCAGCAGGAATATAAGGTTCACGGCATAGGAATGATGGATCAAGGCCCCAGAAAAAATGACTCATGGCCGTATTTCCCGCGCAGGATACAATGTAGACATGGCTGGGGGAAATCCCGCATTGTTCAAGCGTTTCGCGCATGGCATCCGAACAGGCCTGCACCAGCGAGTCCCTTAGTGCAGCCAGGCCGTCCGGGTTCCGGGCAAAGATGATTCGGCTGAGGATATCTTCCCCCCAGGCCACTTGAGGATTTTTTACAGCGACTTGCCCGATGATCTTGTTGTGTGCAATGTCGATGAGGCGCAAAACCAGGCTTGTGGTGCCAAGGTCCAGTGCAAAGCCGAAAACCGGCGCACTGTTCGCCAGGGCAACTATTTCAAGAACTTCCCAATGCGTACCGGTATAGCCAACTACGGCAACTACGGTTCTGAACCGCAAATTACTTTCGCGCATTTTCCGGACGAACTCATTCATTTTGCCGGGTGAGATTCGAACCGGTGAAAAACCCATCTGCCCCAGGGTTCTGGCAAGTCTGTCGAGGTCTGCGGTATTGTCGCCAAGACTTGGCGCTGGCAGATCAACCGCAACAGACTCAATTAGAGGCCCCCCCCCGGACCTGACCGGGACATCGCAATTCATTTCAAAGAGTCCCTTTTTTTCAGTCCCCGAATAGGTTATGCAGAATATAAATCTAAAATGAGTTGACACCTTAACCGATTTTTCATAATTACTCAAATACTAGGAAGTGTTAGCTGTCAGGTTCTACTCTTCGTGCTCCCGCGATCGAGCGTCACGATTTTTCAAGTTTTTTTCAGCCTGACTTACCGATTCTTATTTCTACCGGAATCCCCCGGATTCTTGGCAGGGAGCCTGCGCTTATGGAAGATATCCAAATTAGAGAGCTGGTTGAATACATCGCACGTTGTCTTGCGGAACATCCCGAACAGATTGTAGTTAAAGAAATTTGCGGGCAACAGATATCCGTGTTGGAATTGCGGGCTGCCAAAGATGACCTCGGGAAGATAATCGGTAAGGAAGGCCGAAATGCGCATGCCATGAGAACCATTGTGAACGCAGCCGCAACCAAGCTTAAGAAGCGCGCGGTGCTGGAGATTCTCGAATAGGGGCGGCGCGCTGGAGGGCGTGCATGAAAGAAATACCGTCGGGGTCCAGCCTAGAGAAGGAGGCCCCCCCGAGTTGTTTTGGCGATGGCGACAAGGTATGTCCTGTGGATGAAGAAGGGATTATGCAGCCTCAGAGAGGGTGCCTTCCATGTTCATACCTCAGGGCCTGTTTGCAAAAGGTGATGGTCCACCGGGGAAAGATCAGGGTTGTTGATGAACAAGCCGGATCCAAAGTGGGCGGTTTTTTTAAAAGATGGTCCGATCTGAAACTGAAGAAGAACGGGTGAGCATGATTGCAGATTTTAAAAATCTAAAATCTAAAATTTAAAATCTTTTCACCGGGTGCGGCTTCGAACAGCAGCGTAGGAATTGATGGCGTGCTTCGTCCTGGATAGAGTCTGGAGCTCATTGGCCAGCTGGTTGTTTTTCCTTCCCAGGATATCGAGGCAGACTTGGGTGCGGGCATAAAGGCTCCGCATTTTTTCAAGCACTTCGTTTTCGGATGCCAGCGAACTTTTCAGGTTCTGAGGCATAAGCGTTTTTAATTCATCGAGACGCCTGATGCATGCGCCCGAAAGTGCCTTGGCGTTTATCTGCGGATCATTTTCAAGTTCCGTGAGTTGCGCCGTAAATTTCAGTAGCTGGTCCAGAAGGGACTCGACCCGATCCTCCCAGCACGATTCCTTGCTTTCCATAGCTGAATCCTATGCCGAAGCCTGCCAGTTTCGAGGAAGCAGTCCAGCCTTAATGGGAGTGTGGTTTGGACTGAGCTTGATCGCTTCCCAGCCGTCTCTTAGTTCGGAGAGAACTTTGACCAGGTGGCCATATATCGATGTATCCCCCAGGGTGTTTATGCCGATCAACCGCCTGAGTATAAAATTATAAAGCCGACTGAGATTGCGTGCTACATCTCCGCCTCTTTCGTAGTCGAGGCCCAGCAGGAGTTCTGTCACAATATCCTGGGCATGCCTGATTTTTCGGTAGGCGTCATTCATTTGGCGCCTCTCATGGAACTCTTCGGCTTGCTTGAGGTCATTGATCGCCGCATTGTAGCATAGAATGAGCAATTGGAGTGGATCAGCGGTTTCGATTGCGGTTCGGTGATAGATGTTCGAGGCTCGTGACCTTACCATCTGAACTCTCCTGCAAAAGTGAATCTTACGTTTTAAATGATTGAGAAAAACTGGTTGAATCAATTACAAATTTATTAAGCCGTGTTTGCCGGGGCAACCGTACATTTATTTTCCGTCTGCCTCCGGACCGTTTGTTGGCGTACCTAGAATATCGTCGAAACTGCGGCAATCCTTTACGGTTTTTTGAGGAGTTTGGTTGTCTTTGCGGGGGGCGGGCGCAACTATTCCAGCTTTGCCTCATCTTTGCAATTGACCTTATCTGCTTTCATTGGATAGATTACCCGTAATGAAAAAGACACTCTACACCTACGTTCTGCGCGAACAGTATCCTCCGGTGCTTATGTGCCTGGCGGGGGCCTGCTTCGTGCTTGTCACCGGGCAGCTTCTACAGCTCATGCGTATTCTTTTCGCTTCGTCCTGCGGTGTCAAAGTCATCGTAGAGTTAATCCTTTTTGCAATGCCGAGGCTCATTTCGTATGCCGCCCCGATGGCGGGCCTGCTGGGGGTTATGCTTGCTTTCCTGCGCCTCAATGCTGATAACGAACTTGTCGCTTTTCGAGCGGCGGGAACCGGGTTCCTCGGTTTTCTGCCTCCGGTGCTCGGAGTGCTTATTACTTTGACAACGCTTGCGTTCCTAAACGCCGTTTATGTTCTCCCCGTGACTAACCACGCTTTTGAGGCAAAACTCAGGTCGCTTGGCCGCGACTCGATCCCTTCTTTTTTGGAAGAAGGCGTCTTCATTTCCGCCATTCCTAAACTGGTTCTCTTTTTCAGGTCGGTTGACCGTTCGGACTATACGATCAAAGGCATCTTTATCCAGGACCAAAGAGAACCAAAAGAAAAAGTCACAATAGCGGCCGAGGACGCCCAACTCGATATTCCCCCGGACTCGAGTCTCATCAAATTCAAGCTTTCGGACGGCATGATAACTCGCACTTCCAGTGACATGAAAGACGCCCAGGCAGTCTTATTCAAGAACTACGACTTCATACTTTCCATGGACGAAATCATGGGGGCGGCGGAAAAAGGAGCCGTGAAGAGAAGCGAGATGAACATGGCCGAAATCTACCGCCGGGTGAAAAACTCCGTGGATAAAGCCACTTATATCTGGTGGAGTATCGAGTTGCACCAAAGGCTCGCTTTCCCTTCGGCCTGTTTGTTTCTCGGCTTGCTTGGACCTCCGCTTGGCTCAATGTTCCGTCAGAAGGGCCGAATGACGGGAATTACAGCCGGTGTGGGAATTTTTCTGGCCTACTACGTCCTGCTCTCCGCCGGCAAGGCGTTTGGCGAAGCCAGCATTGTCTCACCTTTTTTTGCTGTCTGGACTCCTAACCTGCTGAGCCTTCTACTCGTCGTCTACCTGTGGACAAAAATGCACAAGGAAACGCCGTTCTACATTTCGATCCTCGTGCGGCCTCTTGCACGCCTTCTATGGGCAGGTTCAAAAGCTCGAAAACAGCACGGGGCGGTCGCAAGTTGAAAATAATCCCCAGATACGTGTTGAATCATTTCCTGCCTGTATTTGCCCTGGCTACGGTCGGCTTTGTGGGAATATACCTCGTCGTCGATTTTTTCGAACGAGTCGACCATATGCTGGAAAATCACGTCACATTCCGTGAGATTTACATCTATTTTTTGTGCAAGATCCCCTGGATACTGACTCAGGGCATTCCGATGGCGACAATCCTTGCAACGATCATCGCTCTGGGGATGCTCAAGCGCAACCGTGAACTGCTTGCAATGGAGACCGCCGGCGTTGATCCGCGCTACTATGTCGCGCCGATCGCCGTTGCGGCGCTTGTGATTTCGCTCGTTCATTTTTGTGTGGCGGAGTTTGTCGCACGTCCCCTAAATAGAAAGTTGGATGAAACCTGGGCGGTCAAGGTAGAACACACAAAACAGGCGCTTTGGATGAACCCGGAAAATATGTGGTTCCGCGATGAGAACACCATTTATCAGATCAGGCTGTACGACCGCCAAAAAAATACGATGCATATAGCGTCGATTTTTTTCTTGGATTCAACCTTCCATCTTGTCCGCCGGATTGACGCACGGCGTATAAAGTGGACCGATGCGGGGTGGCTTGCAGAGGAAGGTCTCGTTGTGGCCTACCACGACGGAAATACCGACCAGCAATGGTTCGATCAGAAACAGCTCGATTTGAAAGTGACCCCGGCTGACTTCAAGTCGGACGAAACCCTTCCCCACGATCTTAGCTGGAAAGAGTTGCTCCGGTACGTCAATAAAATAGAGGGGGAGGGGTTCAGCGCTACCCCTTACAGGGTAGATCTGTACACGCGGATTCAATCACCTCTGGCCACCCTTGTTCTGGCTTTGCTCGGCATTCTTGTGGCTCTGAGACAGGGGATGCATGAAGGAATCGCATCCGGAGTCGGCATATCGCTTGTAGTGGCGTTCGCTTTCATCGCCGTTTCAAACGTTGGAATCTCGCTCGCCTCCGCCGGGTCTCTATCCCCCGCCCTCGGGGTATGGGCCGGAAACATAATATTTGGTGCGCTGTTTTGCTATTTCTGGATCAGAACTTTTGCGAACCACTAAGTGAATTTTAGATTTTAGATTTTTGAAATCAGCAATCTAAAATCATTTATGCCCTCCCGAAGCAACAGACTCTTTATGCTGCTTTTCCACTCAGCACTCAGTCCTCAGTCCTGTTCTTTATGCCCCGCCTTTGGCGGCTCCCGCCAGAATTGTCGTTCCGGGCGGCGGGGTGAAAACCCTTTGCGCGAGTTCCTGATCCAATAAATAGAGTCCGCCGCCTTCGCCTCCGATCAGCTTCAGTTTCTGCACGATTGCCTCCGCGCTGGTTTCTTCCTCGACCTGTTCGGTTATGAACCACTGAAGGAAATTACTGGTCGCATGGTCTTTTTCTTCCGTTGCGATATTTACCAGATTGTAAATCAGGCCGGTTACCTTGACCTCATGTTTGTAGACCGCTTCGGAAGCGGACAGCGGCGAATCCCAGGAAGTGGGAGGACCATCGATCGAAGTCAGATCGACCTTCCCGCCCCGCTCGTTTATGAAATTGAAAAATTTCATTGCGTGAGTCAATTCCTCCATGGCCTGCACTTCCAACCACCTGGCGAACCCTTCGAGATTGAGCCGCTTGAAAAAAGATGCCATTGAAAGATAGAGGTAAGAGGAATAAAGCTCTGCGTTTATCTGCTCATTCAAAGCAATCCTTATTTTCTCATTCATGTTGCCCCCCTTGAATCTCTTTTTGAAGTTAAGCCCAGCGTCAGGCCCAAGAATCTATGCACTATCTGTATCGAGTCAACTCGGAACGCTCAATGCCCCTGAACTTGGACACGAAGAACGCGAAGATACACGATCGACAACCCGGCCGCATTCCGCCGACCTGTTCGAGGGGCGAACCCTCACCTTGTTCGGGTTCCGCGTTAAACGTTCGAACCTACGTTAGACGCTTATAGTTCGGCGTCTGATCTTTTGTGAGGACGCACGGTCGATCTTTAGGGACAGAAGGTAAAACTAATGAAATTAAAAGGGTTTATTTTGCAATTTCTTCAGGCTCTTCTTGCCCCTTCGTGTTCTTCGTGACCAAAAAACGCTCTCGAACCAACCGGATCATCACCGCAGCCCCGAGCAGGAGAAATAGAAAATCCCTGGCCAGATACCATAACATGTGCGGCGCCCCGGCGGCTTTGGAGCTGAAGCATCCGCAGTGTAAATCGATTCCACGCGCGGCAGCCTGTGCCATGGCCCCGAAAAAAACGAGCAGAAGCACGTTGGCTAGGGCAACAGCGCCCGGCAGCCACCGGCCACAAACGATTAATGCCCCGACAACCGCCTCCAGCCAGGGGAGAACGACAGCGACAATATTTACCAGGTAGTCTGGGAGAATGCGGTAATTTGCCACTACTTTGGCAAAGTCCGGCGGATACGCAATCTTACTGATACTGGCGGCTATGAAAATAGCTCCCAGAACAAGGCGCGTGCATAGAAAAAGGTATCTCTCAAGGCGGGATTTCATTTTCAGCAAGCTCCGCATCTTGTGCAATTCAGTTCCGGCCGGCATTCGGGACTGCTCTTCTCCTGAAGAGCGCGCTGGTATTCCTCCCACAGGAACTTGCGTTCGATCCCGTGGTCTATAACCTCCCAGGCAAATTTTTCATCGCGTTCCCTCTGCCTCATCACCCAGAAGTCGGGGTTTAGCGGTGAACTGCGCATCGCCTGGACCCAGCTAAGCCCATCCAGTGCGACTCTGTCAATAAGGGAAGCAACCCTGCGGTCTCCCCTCGACAGCATGGCCTGAACGTAGGCCCACTTTGGCAAGTCGAAATGGACCCTGATGTTCGGTACTTTCCTTAACGCATTTTGAATCCATTTCGCTTTTTCCTTAAGCGGCCCAATCCCGGCGAAAGCCGTCCACTGGAAAGGCGTAAAAGGCTTTGGGACAAAGGAACTTACACTCAGCGTAATGGTTGCAAGCCTTGTTTTGCCGCGGCTGGCGCTTAATACATGATGACGAATCCCCTTTGAAATCTCGACGATGGCTTCCAGGTCTTCGGTAGTTTCCGTCGGCAGACCGATCATGAAGTAGAGTTTGAGATTAAGGATTCCTCTTTGGGCCATGATTTCGGCTGCGTTGTAAATCTGATCTTCGGACAAATTCTTGTTGATGACCCGCCTGAGTCTCTCGGAGCCGGCCTCGGGTGCGATTGCAACCGCCTGGTGCCTGCTCGATTCCAGGGCTGAGAGGATTTCATCGTTAAGCGTATCTGCCCGCAGCGAGGAAAAGGAAAGGGAACCGCCCCGGTCGAGCAGTGAAGAGCATAGCCGGCCTACTTCCGGGTGATCGGATACGGCGGCGCTGACGAGCCCTATTCTTTTTGTGCCCTCGTTCGGAGAACCGGCGGCCTCCAGCAATTCCTCGACGCCGTGAAAGCGCACCGGCCTGTAGACAAATCCGGCGGCGCAAAACCTGCACCCTCGCCCACAGCCCCTTCCGATCTCCAACAGAAGCACGTTGCTGAATTCGGTATTGGCCGTGAGTACTGCCGTCCTGCATGGAGGGCTTTTCGAAAGATCGGCCCGCTTGCGTGTGATCCTTTCCGGAAGACCGCTGCCATCCATGGGGACAATGGAATCCAGGGTCCCGTCCGAATTGAACATGGGCTCATAAAAGGAGGGAACGTAGATCCCTTCTATCGACTTTCCAATCTCTTTTAAAATTTCAGGGCGGGAAGGAGTGCTGTTTTCGAATTGTTTCCAAAAGTCTATAAATTCGGGCAGCAGCGATTCGGCCTCTCCGATAAACATGAAATCAAAAAAAGGGGCAAGCGGTTCGGGATTGAGGAAAAGGGCTACCCCCCCTGCCGATATGAGCGGGTGCGCTTCAGTCCTGTCCCGCGCCCGGGCGGGTATTGCGGCGAGCTGAAGCATTTCTACAATATTTGTGCAATCGTTTTCATAAGGAACGCTGAAGGCCACCATGTCAAAATCCAAAAGAGGTCTTTGGGATTCGACTGAGAGCAGGCCCCCCGGGAATTTACTTACCAGGGGAAGATCTTCAGGTTCCGGGTAAAATACGCGCTCGCATACCACGTTTTCAAACCGGTTCAAAGCATCATAGACGAACTGAAACCCGAGATTGGACATTCCCACGGCGTAGCGGTTAGGAAAGACCAGGGCGATACGCATTTTGCCTCCCCAGTCTTTTAAGACCGTGCCTTTTTCGCCTTCGAGCCACTTTTGCTGCCGTTGTTTGAGCTTCCAGAGCATGTTTGAAGTATATCAGAAAATTGAGGAATTGAGGAATTTAGGGACACATTTCTGAAATGCGGGGTTCTCGTGATACAAACACACAGAAGTGAAGGGGGCGCGCCGAGAAGTGGATTCTTAAATTTTTTCACCGCGTCCTTGCATCCTTAACCACCAGCGCGTCGCAACGAGGCGCCGGCAGTTATTCCCATTCGCCCTTTCGTAACGGGTCGTCCTCATGATTCTCATGCCATTTTCAAGACCGCTGTCACCCCATGATATGGACCCATTGAGGTTTTCAGTTCGTGAATTGTCAAGGGACAGGAGAGCAATGCTGACTCGATCTTTTAGCCATCTATTCCAAATGGTCCAACACTTGTCTGACTTTTGCCGCAAGATCATCTTTGCCGAAAGGTTTCTGAATAAAATTTAGTCCCACGTCCAGAATACCGTGATGTGCTATCACATCAGCGGGATAGCCCGACATGTATAGGTATTTGAGATTCGGGCAGATGGTGCTGAGCTTTTCTGCCAGTTCTCGGCCGTTCATCTCCGGCATCACTACGTCCGTGATCAGCAGGTGAATATCTCCTGGATGCTCCTTGGCAAGATGTAAGGCGTATACCGGATTATGCGCCGCAAAGACCGCGTAGCCCAGATTTTCGAGAATCGTCTTGCTGAGGTTCAGGATCGCTTCATCGTCCTCTACCAGTAGGATGGTTTCAGTGCCCGTCGGACGATTGACGGTAATCTCCTCAGAGGGGATCTGTTCGGTTTCAGCCTTGAACCGAGGCAAGTAGATCTTAAACTTGGTTCCTTTTCCCGGTTCGCTGGCAACATAAATAAAACCGTCGTTTTGTTTAACGATGCCGTAAACGGTGGACAATCCCAGTCCGGTTCCCTTGCCCAATTCCTTGGTCGTAAAAAAAGGCTCGAAGATATTCTCGCGGACTTCCTGACTCATGCCCGCTCCGGTATCGCTAACGGTCAGCAGGACGTATTGTCCGGGAATAAATTCGGGAGCCTCTGCCCTATTGGAATCATCGATCACAACATTCTCGGTAATCATGGTGATGGCGCCTGCTTCGGAAATGGCATCACAGGCATTGACCACAAGATTGGCAAGAATTTGGTCCACCTGTGAAGGATCGATTTTGACTTTCCAGAGATCGAGTCCCGGTACACATGACAGGTCGATATCCTCGCCAATTAGCCGCCTCAACATTTGGAGCATGCCCGAGATCGTGTCGTTCAAATCCATTATCTTCGGGATGGCGGTCTGTTTGCGGGCAAATGCCAGCAGTTGGCGGGTAAGGTCCGCCGAACGCAGGGCAGCTTTGAGGATCTCCTGGAGGTTGTGCTGAAGTTTGTGATTAGAGATGTCTAGTTGCAGAGCCATTTCCGCCCGGCCGATGATCACACCCAGCATGTTGTTGAAATCGTGCGCGACGCCGCCGGCCAACCGCCCTACTGACTCCATCTTCTGGGCCTGAAACAGCTGTGCCTCCAGTTTCTTTTTTTCCTCAATCGCCTTCTTGCGCTCGGTAATGTCATGAGTAAGGCCCAGGATATACCGTTGCCCGGCCACTTCGATCACCTCCGCCGAAATGAGCGCATCCATTATCTCACCGGATTTCCTTCGGAACCTGGTTTCAAAGTCCTGTATCCCGCCTAGTTTTTGCAGCGTCTCGACCATATGAGTCCGCTCATCAGGATTAGCCCACATTCCCAGCTCAAACGGGTTGTGGCCGATGACCTCCTGGCGTGTGTAGCCAAATAAGCGCAAAAACGCATCATTGGCATCGACAATTGGGCCGTCGCTCCACCGGGCGATACTGGTGCCGACGGGGCTGGCGCGAAAGAATTTGGAAAAACGTTCCTCGCTCTCGCGCAATGAGTCTTCGGCCTGCTTGCGCTCTGTCATATCGCGGACTATGGCAAGCATGCGGCGCTGCCCGCTAATGTCTGCGCTCTTCAAGGCCACCTCCACCCAAAAAAGTTCGCCGCTTTTCTTCCGGGCATGCCATTCAAAAACTTGCGGGCCTTCTTCGATGGCTTTTGCCATCCACTGCCGAACCTCCACCGCAGAGTAGGGGCTGGTACCAAGACTGCTATCATTGGGGGACAGCCGCAAGGCTTCTTCACGACTAAATCCGAAGAGGTGCAGCATGGAGTCGTTCACGTCGAGGATGGTTCCGGTGTCGGCGTCATGAACGAAAATAGCGTCGTTGGCGGTGTTGAAGATTTCCCGGTAGTTCCTCTCACTTTGTCGCAACGCGTCTTCGGCCCGCTTCCGCTCGGTGACATCACGGGTGATGATAATAATTCTCATTGGACCGCCGTCAGGAGAATGAATGACCGCCGCGTTGACCTCTCCTATAAAGCTGGTCCCATCCTTTTTGAGCAGTGTGAACTCAGTAGCTGTGAGTGTTCCTTCTGTCATGAGATGCCGTATATTCGCAGACGCCTTTTCCTGCTCTTCCGGGACGACTGAAGATAGTAAATTGCGTCCAAGGATCTCCTCATCAGGCGAATGTCCAAACATTTGCCTGGCCTTAGGTGAAGAGAAGGTGAGCAAGCCATTCTGGTCTGCCATCGAGATCGCGTCGGGAGATAACCTTACAAGCGTGCGATACAACTCCTCGCTCTCCCGGAGCCCCGCTTCCGCTCGCTTACGTTCGGTAATATCTTGTATGACGCCGAACACCACTTCCTTTTCAGAAGAATATTCCGCTATAGAATGGATATCGATGATCTTCCCGTCGGTAGGCCTGCGGATCTTAAATTCCACATTATACGGTTTGCCCTCCTCGATGAGTCCCTTAAGGGCGTTGTCGAGCATGCCGCGATACTCAGGAAGGGGGACACTCTGTACTTCGGGCATGGACCACTCGCTGCCTTCCAACCCGTAAATGATCCTAGCACCCTCTGAAGCCTTCATTTTGTGGTCCCCACGAATAAGCTCCCAATTGCCGAAGCAGGCCACCACCTCCGCTCTGTGAAGACGCCTTTCATTAAGCCGCAGCGACTCCTCCGCGCGCTTGCGCTCGGTGACTTCCCAGGCGACATCCGCCAGGTAAGAGACGATTTCAACATCGTTTTCGGTGTAATTCGATGGCTTGTTCCCAATACCTAAGATGGCCACGATTCGGCCTGATCTAATAACGGGCACGACAAGCTGGCGGATGACCTCAACGTGCCCTTCAGGCATTCCTTTGCGATGCGGCAATGCCGAGTATTCATTATGGATCACCGGCCTTCTCTCGCGTGCACAGTCCGCCCACACGCCAGCTTTCCCTATTGGATAATGAGCACCTTTAAATTCCGGCTTACAAAATTCTTTCAATGTTCGCGTTGACCAGGCTTGGAGTGAAAGGGTTTTCTGATCGCTTTCCACAAAGTGATAGAATCCGATGGGACTTTTGGTTAATGCGCAGACTTCATCAATTGTTTCTTGGACCAGTTCCTCAAGGGAATGCGATCCAGAGAAATCGAACAGGGCTAGACGCAGACGGGCAAATTCCTCCACCTGCTTTCGCTCCGTCTTCTCCTTTTCCGATTCGGCGACGCGTTGGCGCAATGCTTTCAATTCAGTTATAAGTTGCTCTTTGGACTTATCTTCATCCTGCATTTCCAACTCCTCGCAAGATCGATCCACAGCTTCGTAAGAATATGGAACAAAACGCATCCTATTTGATGATCCCGCAAAGGAAAAGCGAGTGAAAGGAGGGGATCTGTGAGCCGTTTCGGATAGTCGAGCCAACAGGAACCCAAGTTTTATTTTTTTTGATTTTTATCTTACTACAAGAGATGAGACAAGCCGATTCTCGTAGAGAAAAATCCGAGATACTTGCCACTGAATAAAAGAGATGGGTCAAACCTACACTGTAAAAGAGAGGGGTCAAACCTACACTCTTCACACCCCAAGCTCCAATTCAAGCAATTCAAAAAGCAATTCAATAGGCTTAGCACAGGTTACATTGTTTGATCTCTTCCGAAACCTGACCGTTCTGCCCGACATTGTCAAGTGTAGGTGTGACCCCATTCTCTTTGCTAAAAAGTAATGCTCGATACGCGCTGAACGAGCATTTTCCTTTGAGATTAGCATACCTTCAACACGTTTGTAACGCAGCTGTAACTAATCTGCATTCGAGATAGCGTAACCTAAATCCAAAACCACTTTTGAATCTCAGGTCCTAAGTCTGGTGGCGGGAAGGACTCCGATTGGAAATTATCGACGTAAAAGCGGGGTGGAGGCTTTCAGGATACAGGTGCGAAGATGCGCATTGATTTTTGCCACCGAATTTGTTCTAGTTACAGGATATCTAATGCGGGGGTTTGAGCTTAAGGTCCCAATGGTTTAGCTTGGTGAAGCCTTTGGGAAATCTTTTTCAACTTATGTTCAGAGCCGTATGCGCCCAATAATCCGGGTGACAGGTTGTCCATAACCGTATTGCCGGCCCAGCCCGATCCCCCGAATGTTGAAGATGTTCTTTGCCGGCATTGCGCCGTCCTTCCCGACCTGAAGCATATCAGGAATGCCCCTCCCCTCTACAGCCCCCTATTAAAGAAGAAGGGCGATTTCTGCGGAGTGAACTCTCACAACCGGATGAAGAGTGTTGCCTGCGTGGAATGCTCGAAGCCAGAAGGTCAAGTTCAGAAGCAGAAAAGCTAAGGAGATGCCGTATGAATGTTGCGGATGCTACCCCCGCAGTTGATGCTGTCGCACCTGCTGAAGATTTTGATACCAGACTCGGTGACATTTCCATTTCCACCCGGGACGCGCCTGAATCCGCCGGTGCTCCTAATCGGACTCGGAGTGAGCCGGCCGGCCCCGAGGCCTCGCTTACTGCACCGGCTTCGACGGTACATGTCTTCCAGGTTGTCTTCGAATCGACAGCCGCCCCCGAGGCCGTTGCGGCCATCGCCGGCGGCTTCCATAGTACTCCGTTTGACATTCTCGGGCTGCACAATGTGACACTCGCCGGAGAGCCGGGGCTGGTTGTGCGCACCTTTCAGCCGCAGGCACGAAGCGTTTCCGTGTTGCGCTTCGGTCAGGAGCATGGGATGCAGTGCATACATGCCGATGGCGTGTTTGAAACTGTTTTCTCCGGTGTGACCGAGATTTTTCCTTACACGCTCTCGGTCACCTTGAACGACGGCCGGACGTATGTGACCGAAGATCCCTTTCGGTTCCCTCCGGTCCTTACCGAATATGATCTACATCTTTTTTCCGAAGGCAATCATTTTCGCTTATACGACAAGCTTGGTGCGCACATCATTGAGCACTGCACCGTGAGGGGTGTCCATTTTAGTGTGTGGGCACCTGGCGCCGAGAGGGTGAGCGTAGTCGGAGCTTTCAATCAATGGGACGGGCGGCGTCATCCCATGAACCCGCGAGGTATGAGCGGTCTGTGGGAGATTTTCATTCCCGGTCTGGCTCAGGGGGATTTGTACAAATATGAAATTAAGACCCGCTATGAGGGTTACATTGCTGTAAAGGCCGATCCTTTCGGCTTCTCGGCCGAGATGCGACCAAATACGGCATCCGTTGTGTGGGACCTTGATCGCTACGAATGGGCCGATACCGAGTGGATGCACGCACGTAAAGAACGCCAAAAATTTGAAGCACCCATATCCATCTACGAGGTGCATCTCGGCTCATGGCGGAAAGCACCGCACAAGGACCTCGGCCATCGCTGGCTCACGTACCGCGAGCTGGCCGAGGAGTTGGTTCCATACGCAAAGGAGATGGGCTACACTCACCTTCAACTGCTGCCTGTTACGGAACATCCCTTCGACGGCTCATGGGGATACCAGACCGTCGGCTACTTTGCCCCTACCTCACGGCATGGAACTCCGGACGATTTCCGGCACTTCGTCGATACCGCGCACCAGGCAGGACTGGGCGTGATCATGGACTGGGTACCGGCGCACTTTCCCAAAGACGGCTATGGGTTGTCGTTTTTCGACGGCACACACCTCTACGAACACGCCGACCCACGCCAGGGAGAACACCAGGACTGGGACACGCTCATCTATAACTACGGACGAAACGAGGTGCGGGCATTCCTTCTTTCCAACGCGCTGTTTTGGCTGGACGAGTATCACATTGACGGCATCCGCGTCGATGCCGTGGCCTCCATGTTGTACCTGGACTACTCGAGGGAGCCGGGCCAGTGGATTCCCAACCAATACGGCGGGAGGGAAAACCTCGAGGCGATGGCTTTCATCAAGCAATTCAATGAGCTGGTGCACCAGGAGTTCCCCGACGTGCTGACGTTTGCCGAGGAATCCACGGATTGGCCAATGGTTTCCCGCCCGACTTACGCGGGTGGCCTGGGCTTTGACCTGAAATGGAACATGGGTTGGATGCATGACATGCTCGAGTACATGCAAACGGAGCCGGTCCACCGCAAATATCACCATCACCACCTGACCTTTTCCCTGCTTTATGCCTTCACCGAAAATTTCACGCTGCCTTTTTCCCATGACGAAGTGGTACATGGCAAGGGTGCGATGCTGTCCAAGATGCCGGGTGACTACTGGCAGAAGTTCGCAAACTTGCGTGCGCTATACGCTTATATGTATGGACACCCGGGCAAAAAGCTGCTCTTCATGGGCTGTGAGTTCGGACAGTGGAACGAATGGAACCACGATCAAGAACTGGATTGGATGCTGCTCGATTTTGAATTTCACCGGAACCTCCAGCAGTATGTAAGGGATCTGAACCGATTGTACATTTCCGAACCCGCGCTCCATGAGATGGATTTCAGTTGGGAGGGGTTTCAGTGGATCGACCTCAACGATATCGACCAAAGCATTGTCTCATTCATTCGCAGGGCCCGGGACCCCAATGATTTTGTCATAGTGGCATCTAACTTCACGCCGGTGGTTCGCCACGGCTACCATGTAGGGGTGCCGGCGCCCGGCGTTTACCGCGAACTGCTTAACAGCGACTCGTCATGCTACAGTGGCGGCAATGCGATCAACCTCGATCCTATGACGTCGGAACCCGGGGCTTGTCAGGGGCAACCCCATTCGATCGTGCTCACCCTGCCACCTTTGGGCGTGGTCTTCCTTAAGCTCGAAAAAGAAACGCACTGCGACTAGATATTTTCAATAATTGGTCCTGGCCGCGATAGTCCGGGAAACCGTGTCTAGCCTGGAGTCCCGGCTGCGACTTGTAGGAGAATACAATGTACATTGTCCAAATCGCTTCGGAGTGTGCCCCGGTTGCCAAAGTGGGCGGTCTCGGCGACGTGGTGTATGGCCTCAGCCGCGAATTGCAGGTGTGCGGCAACCATGTGGAAGTCGTTCTACCCATGTACGACTGCATGCGCTATGACCAAATCTGGGGCTTGGAGATGGTCTATCAGGACTTGTGGGTACCCTGGTACAGCGGTTGGATTCATTGTTCGGTGTGGTCCGGCGAGGTGCATGGCGTACGCTGCCATTTTATCCAACCGCACTCGCAGGATGCGTTCTTTAACCGCGGCCGCTTTTACGGATGCCCGGATGAGGCCAGGCGTTTTGCCTTTTTCAGCAAGGCCGCACTGGAATTCCTGCTCAAGAGCAACCGCCGCCCCGACATCATCCACTGCCACGACTGGCAAACCGGAATCGTCCCGGTCCTGCTCTTCGAGATGTGCAATCGTTCAGGGATGGAAAACCAGCGTGTCTGCTACACCATCCACAATTTCAAGCACCAGGGCGTCACCACTGAAGACGTGCTGTGGGCTACCGGCTTAGGCCGTCCAGACCATTTCATGCACTATGACCGGATACGCGACAACTTCAATCCCGGTGCAGTGAACCTGATGAAGGGCGGCATTGTCTATTCGAATTTCGTTACGACCGTTTCGCCCCAACATGCATGGGAGGCGTGCAGCACCAGCCAGGGTTTCGGCCTGGAACAAACGCTGCAAATTCACCGTGACAAATTCGATGGGGTGCTCAACGGCATAGACTATGAGGTGTGGAACCCCGAGGTCGATCGCCACATCCCAGCTCATTACAACATGGAAACCGTCCGGGAGAAATATCGCAACAAAGAGGCCCTGCGGGACAGGTTCCTGCTGCGCAAGGACTCCAAACCGATCCTTGCCTACATAGGCCGCCTGGACCCGCAGAAGGGCTTGGACCTGATACGGCACGCGCTGTTTTACTGCTTGCAGCACAATGCCCAATTCGTACTTTTGGGCAGCAGTCCGGAGATGGATATCAATGCCTATTTTTGGCATCTCAAACATTATCTCAACGACCATCCGGACTGCCACCTGGAGATTGGTTACAACGAAGAACTCTCTCACCTGATTTACGCCGGTGCGGATATGCTCATCATGCCGAGTTTGTTCGAACCGTGCGGTTTGCCCCAGATGATCAGCTTGAAGTACGGCACCATACCCATCGTGCGTTCCGTCGGCGGCCTGGTAAATACCGTGTTCGACCGGGACTATTGTGGCGATAGACCGCCGGACGAGTGCAATGGATATGTCTTTCACCAGACCGATTATCCTGCTGTCGAATCAGCGCTGCAGCGTGCGATAGGTTTGTGGCATCACTCTCCGGACGAGTTCCGCCGGCTTATTCTCAACGCAATGCAGCATGACTTCTCCTGGAGCAGCTCAGGAGCGAAGTATCTGGCAATTTACGAGCATATCCGCCACAAATAAACGGGAATCCGGCTATCGACTACCTCGAATGCTTTTCACGCGGAGGCGCGGAGAAAGGCAAGGACGAGAAGAGAGGCGCCTCGAGCAACTGATCTTCAACGGAATGAAAGGAATGAATATCCGCCCATGACCGATTTGCCTGAATACATCGATGGCCTCCCGAACATTTCGGGAGCAGAGCAGTTGTGCGCGCAAGCCATGAGTGCGAACAAAGGAAAGATAATCTACCTGCATGAGAGCGGAATTGATTTTGGGGGCATCCGGAGCGCGGGCGCCATTGCGCTGCACATGCACCAGCCGCTTATCCCGGCCGGCGGCGGCAACCTGAGCAATGCGGAAATTATCTGCAACCTCAAATACATGATAGATAACCAGGGGATTGGTGACAACCACAACGCCTCGGTTTTTCTGTGGTGTTACAAGCGCATGGGTGAGTTTATTCCGCAGTTGATACATGAAGGCAAGCAGCCGCGCGTGATGCTGGAATACTCGGGCACTCTGCTGCACGGCCTTCGCCAGATGGGGGCACATGATGTTTTAGATAGTCTGAAAACCATCACCCTGAACCGCGACTATCGACGTGGAGTGGAATGGCTGGGAGCCCCCTGGGGGCATGCCGTTGCTCCTTCCACCCCTTCCCAGGATTATCGCCCGCATGTCAAAGCCTGGCAGAATCACTTCGCCTCCATCTTCGGCTTCGAAGCCCTCGGTCGCGTGCGCGGCTTTTCTCCTTCGGAGATGGCTCTTCCAAATCACCCCGATGTGGCCTACGAGTTTGTAAAGACATTGAAAGATTGCGGCTACCAGTGGGTCCTTGTCCAGGAGGATTCCGTGGAGCGGCCCGAGAACGGCTGGCGGCCAGAGCGCAAGCATATCCCGCATCGCCTCGTTTGCCGCAACTCTCGGGGTGAAACGGCGAGCATCATCGCCATAATCAAGACGCAGGGGAGCGACACCAAACTCATCGGCCAGATGCAGCCGTACTACGAAGCCAAAGGGCTTTCCCGCCGGGAACTGGCCGGAAAACAGATCCCGCAGCTTGTCACGCAGATCTCCGATGGCGAAAACGGCGGTGTGATGATGAACGAATTCCCGTCCAAGTACATGGAGGTCACTCGCGAGTCTTCCGGTTCGGATGTGCCCATGGTGAACGTCACCGAGTACCTGGAGTATCTCTTCTCTCTTGGTATAAAGGAGGAAGATTTTCCAGCGCTTCAGCCCATTCTTCAATTTCGCATCTGGGAACGCTTCAAACCAGGAGACGGCCCGGAGAAGATGGAGCGGGCTATCGAAGAACTGAGAAAAGAAGACCATCGCTTCCACGTGGATGGCGGCAGCTGGACGAACAATCTTTCCTGGGTGCGCGGCTACGAAGATGTTTTGGACCCTATGCAAAAGGTCAGCTCACTCTTCTTCGAAAAAGTCATCAGGCAAAACATCCCGCCCGGTGAACCCCGGTATCGAAATGCCTTGTTTCATCTGCTAACCTCGCAAACAAGCTGCTATCGCTACTGGGGCCAGGGCTTGTGGACCGACTATGCCCGGGAAATCTGCAGACGGGCGCAAGATATTCTCTCCTTCGATTTTTAGATAGAGTCAGGTTAGGGAACCACAACGAAAACTCAATGCGGCTTGCCACTTTCGAGAGTCCGTTTTGCAGCGCGTTCGGTAAACAAATGTTTCGAAAACGGCGAAGATTTTCGCGTTCTATTTCTCAACAACGAGGAGAGCCATCTTGAGAATTTGCGAATTCTACATTGCTCAGCTCAGGTGTTTTGCGGGCTATGGTTAACTTATGGGTGAAGTGTTCCTCAAAAACGCTCTGTCACGCCGGAGGCCGAGGGTTCAAATCCCTTCCACCCCGCCAGAAAATCAAAGGGGGAGCGTAGCCCCTTTTTCTTTCGCGATTTGCTCCCCGCTGTATTCCCTATAGTGCAGATTTGTATATTTCTATAACGTCATCCAGTTTAGGACACCGTGGATTGGTGAATCCGCAGGCATCCTTCTGGGCATTTTCAGCCATGACGCGCAGATCTTGTTCCTTTACTCCCAAGCCCTTCAACCCGCTGGGAATTCCAACGTCGCGGGAGAGGACCATGATTGCTTGCAGAGCGCGTTCGGCGGCGTCACGCTGGGACAGCGCCGCCACCGGTTCGCCCATGGTCCTTGCGATGTCGGCGAAACGGCCCATCTTGGCGATCATGTTAAACCGCTGCACATGGGGCAGGAGGATGGCGTTGCACACCCCGTGGGGCAGATCGTAGAAACCGCCCAACTGGTGAGCCATCGCATGAACATGCCCCAGGCTGGCGTTGTTGAAGGCCATACCGGCAAGGTACTCGGCATAGGCCATCTTGTCGCGAGCTTCCATGTCCTGTCCGTTTGCCACGGCCGCACGCAGGTATCTGCTGATGAGGTCGATAGCCTGCAGCGCGCATGCATCGGTAACGGGAGTGGCAATGGTGGACACATAGGCTTCGATAGCGTGGGTAAGGGCATCCATACCGGTGGCCGCGGTCAGCGACGGGGGCATGCCAGCCATCAGCAAAGGATCGTTTATCGCCAGATTGGGGGTTACCCGCCAGTCGACGATGGCCATTTTAACCTTCCGGCTGCTATCGGTGATGATGCAAAACCGGGTCATTTCACTTGCCGTGCCTGCCGTGGTGTTTATGGCGATAAAGGGGGGCATAGGCCTGGCGGACTTGTTTATGCCTTCGTAATCGTGGATTTTGCCGCCGTTGGTGGCCACGATCCCTATGCCCTTTCCAGCGTCATGTGAACTGCCGCCTCCAAGGGTGATGATCATGTCACAGTTTTTGTCCTTGAAGACCTTGAGGCCGTCATGAACATTTTTGTCCGTCGGATTGGGGACGGTTTGATCGAAAATGACAGGCTCAAGGCCCGTATCTTTTCTGATCAGTTCTACAATTCGCTCGGTGATGCCGGACTGGGTTATGCCTTTGTCCGTACAAATAAATGGTTTTTTCCCGCCCAGCGACTTGATCTGTGCGCCGAGTTCCTTATGTGCTCCGATTCCCATCAGGGTGACAGTGGGAATGTAGAAGCCGAATGTCTGATCTGCTAAAGCCATTTTGTAAGTCCTTCATGTAAAGAGGTTCAATACACTCGAGCCGAAGGTGAAGACCATAGGGCTCACTTATTCTCAAAGTCGGCCCATCCCTTAACGGGATCCCTCGGTCCTATCGGGCCATAGGCGTCCTTCAATTAATTGTAATCACTGGGTTTTGGGCGGTCCCCGGCAGGAGGGGAATAATTCTCCATGAGCATAATTCTTACACGATGATTGTTCTTGGGTTAGTTTGCCCCTCGTAGTAAGAATTTTCGTCTTCTTACGACTTCCCCCGGTCTTAAATGGCACATTTGATGAATATTCTCGGGCCTGGTGTCCGTCCGGCTTTTCTTGCGCGAAGAATTTGACATAGAAGAAAGGATCTCAAATGACAGCAGTTGATGAACAAAGTCGAAATCGCACAGTGGAGAAGATGATCGAAGGTGGCAGATGGGTGCGGACGGCTTTCGAAGATTTAATTGGTGGCGAGGTCGTGCGGTTTTTTGACCCGAACGTCAAAAAACCCCTGGAACAAAACGGCGCCGATGTATTCATAGTTGTAAACGAACCGCAGCAGGTCGGCGATCAGGACAACGTAAAGGTATCCGTGGTTCCGTATAAGTTGAAATCGGAGATAGAGACTACGGCTGAATGCCCGTATTCCGGAAATATCCTGGTAAGAGCCCATGGCTTGGACAAACTGATTGAAGCAACGGGCTACTGTGTCGAATGCCCGTACATGCGAGCGTGCCTGAGGGCCAGGTATTCTTCCGAATATTTTGGGCAACTCCGAGGCGCCCTCGGTCTGAATGATATCGATAATTGACGGCGCAGGGCGGGTTTATTTTTATGAGACAGTCAGGGGTCGGACCTAATGCCGCTAACTTAAGAGAAATTCCTGTCCTTTCGCATCCTTATGAATTTTCGGTAT
>OMOE01000133.1:0-127 GCA_900290365.1 Syntrophobacter sp. SbD1
CTCTGTCCCGATTTCATCTATAACGATCACCTCCGGCATGTGGTTTTCGACCGCCTCGATCATAACCGCGTGCTGCTTATGTGGCGACGGCACCTGCATCCGGCGGGCGCGGCCGACCCCGGGGTGC
>OMOE01000133.1:137-2233 GCA_900290365.1 Syntrophobacter sp. SbD1
CCCCGGGGTGCGGAATATCTCCGTCTCCGCCGATTTCGTTGGAGGTATCCACAATAATCACCCGCTTGCCCAGATCCTCGGCCAAAACTCGCGCAGCCTCGCGCAGAAGGGTTGTCTTTCCCACGCCCGGCGGACCAACCAGCAGCAGCGATTTGCCATCCTCAACCACGTCCCGGATAATGTCGACAGTGCCGAATACCGCCCTTCCAACCCGGCATGTCAGGCCGATTATGGAACCGGTTCTGCTCCTCATCGCAGATATTCTGTGCAGGGTGCGCTCGATTCCCGCGCGGTTGTCTTCCGAGAATTTCCCGATATGAGAAACAACATAGGCTATATCGTCGTGTGTAACCTGTTCATGCGAAAGATATTCGATCATATTTTCGAAGCGGGCCTCGGGTTTTCTTCCAAGATCGAGCACTATTTCAATCAGAGAAGACAAATCCTGCCTGGACTCAATCTTTTCGCGGATGTGCGGAGGAAGCACTTCTATGAGAAATTGGAGGTCATCGGTCGAATTTGAGTTATTCAATTCATTTTCTCCACTTCCATGGAGTTCATCGTGCGCAAGGTACGCTCCTATACGTCTTCAACAACCAAAACTCCCGAGCCCTGAATTCTGTCTTGCTTGAGAGTAAGCAGAGCCAGGTTTGCCTCTTGAAGTCCGAAAAGATGGACCTGGGGCCTGATCGGAATTTCTGCTGCAATGCGCAGGAGTTCCATTCCGTCCTGACGTGTATTTGCAGTTACGCTGCAAACGTTTTTCTCGTAGAAAAGATGACCTTCGTAATCCATTTGCGGTACAGAGGACATGTAGATGCCTGCCAGGGCCAGGGTTCCGCCCTTTTTCAAATGCTCAAGGGCTTTTGGGACCAGCTCTCCGGCCGGCGCAAAGATTATGGCGCTGTCTGTCATGACCGGCATCTTCTCAGAATCTTCCCCTACCCATTGCGCACCAAGAGCTGCGGCCAGTCGTCTATGTTTCTCCCCCCGCGTGCACACATAGACTTTGCATCCCATGTGCAAAGCGATTTGCATTACGATATGGGCTGAGGACCCAAAACCATATATCGCCAGGCTTTCACCGCTGCGCAGTGCACTGCGCTTCAGGCTGCGGTATCCAACGATTCCTGCGCACAGCAGGGGCGGCGCCTCCCGGTCTGAGAACAGGTCCGGAATCGGGTAGGCGAATTCTTCATCTATAACGGCTAACTCCGCGTACCCGCCCTGCTCATGATAGCCTGTAAACCGAGCCCCTTCGCACAGGTTCTCCCGATTTGTCCGGCAGTACACGCATCTCCCGCAGGTATTGCGCAGCCAGGCTATGCCGATTCTTTGGCCGATCTCAAATCTTTTTGCTCCTTCCCCGGCCTGGTCGACTATCCCAACTATCTGGTGTCCGGGAATAANNCCGGGGTGGGGTCGGGAAGCTCCAGCCATTTAAGGGGAGCTGTTTCAACGGGGGCGCATTTCTCGAGCACCATCGCTCTCATCGAATTGTCCTGTAAATCAATGGTCAGTGATCAGTGCCCGGTAGTCAGTGGCCGCGAGAAAGCTCTTTCTGACGACTGAAGGTTGATTTGTTTCCATAAATTTTTCATAATTGCCCAAACCCAATGAACACAAGGGAGCTGAATTGTCGAACGTAAACAATACTAAAAGAGAGCGGCCTCACAAAGCGCTATTTCTTATTCGGCCGGCAGTATGGGGGACCGCTGTCCTACTTTCTCTATCGTTTTTAGCGATTATCGCGCTCCACATACCTTCTATCCAGAAAGAAATCATCTCGAAAGCTATAAGCCGGATAGAGGCCCTCACGAACTTGAGGGTGCAAATTCGTTCCTACCGGTGGCTGCCCTTTTCAGGGATTTATCTGACCGATGTAAAAATCGAGTCCATGGGAAAGCAGATCCTCGACTGCAACAATGTTCACCTCAATTACCAATTGTCAATAAAGCGGCCTTATATAATTATTGAAAATGTCTATCTCGAAAAGCCTTTTCTTCAACTTGAGAGAAGTTCCGAGGGCAAATGGGTGGTTCCGGCCCCACCTGCAGGGAGAGAAAGCATGAGTGGCATGCCGGCCGTCGATGATC
>OMOE01000133.1:2243-44354 GCA_900290365.1 Syntrophobacter sp. SbD1
AGCCGGCCGTCGATGATTCATCCGAGCCGGTGTGGACTCAAATTCAACTTCCGATCATCCAAATAGTTTCGGGCACTATTGAAGCTATCCAGCAGGGAAATACCATTCTTTCCGTTAGAGATATTTCCGGAACCGTTCATCTCAAAACAGTACCCGGGGCGGAAGGCCCTGAAATTCAGATGGATTTCGAAAATCTTCATGCCCGTGCACAAACCGATGAAAGCGGGGCATGGGACATCGATGGTTCCGGGTCGTTGAAGGGACACGAGGTGCAGGTCCGAAGGATGATTCTGTCAGACTCCAATGACTGCCGGGTCGAGGTAAACGGGCAATGGGACCTTGGAAATCTCGATAATGGCAAAGCCAATCTTATCATTACCAATTTTTCGGCGGATACTGTCCCGTTGCTTCAGTCGCACCTCAACCGACTTTCGGCCGTTTCAGGAAGCATTGCAGTAACCCGCTCCCAAGGCAGGTGGACTTTCGAACACGACATATCAACGGATCAGGGCGTCGTAAAAGGCGTTCTGGAGATAGGGGAGACATCCCCCGGCACTCACTCTGTCAGACTTAATTCACACTTTGCCGATCTGAAGGTCCATTTGGCGCAAAACGTGCCCGATTCCAGACTAAACGGCAGCATGGATATAAAAGCGCTAATCGAAGGCAGGGAGCTTCGGGATGCTCAGTTCATGGCCCACCTCGACCCATCGACTGTTGGTGCCGAGACTATTCAATTGTGCGAGCTCAATGGGCAATTCGCCAATGGTATTCTCTCAGCCACAAGCAGTGCCGTAAATTGCTCGCTGGCCGATCTAAAATTCAAGTTGATCGCCGATCTGCGGGGATTATCGGATGTCAGGCACAAAGGAGGGATAGAGCTTGAAGTCAGCCTGGAAAAGGGGAACCTCAATAAAATAAGTCCCGGACTCCAACAAAAGCTCGCCGGCCAAATCTTGGTGGAAGCCGATTACGATCCGGGAAATCTTACGAACTTCAGGCTATGGCAGGGCAAGGTCGACGCCAGACTCAACATTCCGGAAACCGGCTCATTAAAAGGCGGTGCAGTTTATAGCAACCAACAGGTCAAAGCTGAATATGATCTCGATTTGACAGATGTGCGCAAAATCGGTCTGCTGTTTCCGCAATGGCAGGGCAAGGGCAGGGCCGTTTCGAAAGGGACCCTGAGCGGAAAATGGCCTGATTTGACCTGGGACGGTGAAATTAACTGGACGCACTTTGAGTATTCAAATTACCAGGCCGATCTGCTTGCCGTTAAAGGGAAAGGAAAACTGACCGGGAAAGAAGAGAAGCGCGAAATGTCCCTTAAAGCAAACAATGTTGTTTTGGACGGCAAAAGGCTTGCTTCTCTGAGTCTGGACCTTGATCAGCAGAAAAATTTCTGCACTTTCCGGCTCAAGGGAGATGGAATTGTTGATCAGGTCTCCGCTCGCCTCTCCGGAAAGCTGGACAGGATTTGGGACTTCCCGTTCATGTCCATTTCTACCCAGGGCCAGGTCGACTGGAACAAACTTAGCGGCACAGTAGACGCAAAATTCGACATCGAAAAGGATGGGATAAAAATAAATTCGGCATCCCTGCAACACGGCAGGGAGAAAATATCATTTTCCAGGGCTACTGTATCTGAGTCCAGGATCGACGTTGCTCTTTCCATCGAAGCGATCGACACTGCGAAAATATCCGAGTTGCTGGAACTAAAGCAACGCCTGGGCGGCACAATATCCGGGCAGGTCCAGTTGAGCGGGAGCCCCGATCAGCCCGAATGCAGACTCAGCATCCATGGAAACGGCTGTATTATAGGTAACCAGCAGATCGAAGCGCTCACCCTGCAAGGAGATTATTCGAAAGACATCCTTGCCGTACAGGGGACTGCAAAATCAGCCGAGATCCGCGATCCAATGGTCATATCCGCACGGATTCCCATCAGGATCAGTTTAAAGCCGCCGCAATTTGATGTGAGACTTTCCGAACAGACCCACTCAGACATAAAGATTTCGGGTCTGAGTGCTGAAGCGATTTCATCGCATCTGGATTTTTTATCTGAAGCAGGCGGGCAGCTTGAAGGAGAGATTCACTGCGGAGGAACGCTCAAACAACCCGTGATCACCGGCGGCGGCACTTGGAAAGACGGCTCCTTTCAGGCTAAACGGTGGCCCCATCCGGCTGAAAATATTCAGGCCGAGTGGCAGGTCGACTCAAAAAACCTCTACGTCAGGAAGGCTGAAGTCTCTCACCTCGGTGGAACTGTCTCGGTAATCGGCCAGATAGATTATCCTCAATTCAAGATCCTCAATTTCAAAGCCGAGGGCAAGGACCTCCAGGTTCAAAACATTTACGGGATAGAGGGAAAAGTCTCCGGCAACGCGGAGATAAAGGAGAGCCCCGAGACGGCCGAGTTGACAGGGACGCTTCTTTTCTCAAAAGCACAGATGAATCTCGGAAAACTGGAAACTAATATCGTGCAGAATATCGAGATCATCGAGCCTAATGCGAGTGGCGACTTAGTTGAACTGAGAGGGGCGAGAAATCCGAGCCATTTTTTCAACAAGCTTTCCATGGATGTCATGTTACAATTGCCGCCGAGCGGGACTTGGGTTAACGGAAAAGGCCTCAAAGCGGAAATAAACGGAAACCTCAAATTGAAAAAAAACCTGGCCGGCCCTGTTATTCTGGCCGGCGAATTGCGGACCCTTAGAGGCGTTTATAGTTTTCAGGGCAAGGAACTGCAAATAGCCGAAGGCTCAGTGGTATTTCCCGGAATTGCCGATGCGGACCCTCAGCTTCGCATGGTTTGCCGCAAAGACATAAAGGATGTAACTGTTCAGGCATTGATCTCCGGACCTGTCGGCCATCCGAAGGTAGTGCTAAGCAGTATTCCGGCTATGAACCAGGTGGATATTCTTTCTTATTTCATGTTCGAGCGTCCCGCTGCAGACCTCAGCTCAGGTCAGACTACCCAGCTGCAGAGCGGTGCTGCTTCATGGATTGGGTCTGAGAGTTCCGATGCAATCAAAGGTTTCACCGGCAACAAACTTTTTGCCCCGGATGCAGTTGGTTACAGGAGCTACATTGGAAAATACGACAATAGATTCAGCTATGATGAGACACAGGCGCTCACCGGCAAGGAAACAGGCCTGGTTGAAATCGGCAAGGATATAACCCCCGATCTCCATGTTTTATACGGAAAGGAAGTAAAAGGAACAGAGGGCAACGGCAACGAAGTTCAGGTAGAATATAGAGCAAATAAGGCCTTGTCTGTCAGAACGCAGGTGGGTGGAGAACAAAGTGGGGTTGACATTTTCTGGAGGCATGATTTCGGTAAATAAGATCGAAACAAAGGAGATCCTATGAAAATGCACGATGTGCGTGCCATCGCCAAAGGTTTGGGAATAAACTCTTTCGGTAAGAGCAAGGATGGGCTGATAAAGGAGATTCAACTCAAAGAAGGCAATTTCGATTGTTTCGGGAGTGCAGCAAATGATTGTGACCAGTTAGACTGCCTTTTCCGTACGCTGTGCCTTTCCGGGAAACATTAAAATAGACGAGGGTGGGCAGTTTGGGGATTTTTGATATGCCGGATACCGACAAGGCCGTATTTTTGCAAATCCAGAACAGCAGGCAACCGGACCAGATAATCAATGTTATCATAGAAGACGGGGATGCCTATTTCGAGACCAGGGGCTTGAAGGGCCTCTTCGACGTGGACGAGATCCGGATAGAGCGCAACGAATTTCTCCTGTCAATGGAGGAATACGCAATGTTGCTCGCCTTTCTACTCGAAACTATGTCGGAGGCGCAGGCCCTTAATCTTCCTTACAGCTATATGGACAATTTCGAATATGAAGGCCGGCGATATTCTCTCATCAGGCAAAACGGCCACAGGGTCCTCAAAAAAGACGACCAGAGTCAATAAATGCAAAAGCAAAAAGTAAAAAGGCAAAAATAAAAAACGGTATTATAACAATTTGCGCCCAAGAGCAGGCGGGGATAAACCCGGGGATAAATCCAGCCCCTACGGCCACGCGCATCGCGTGGTCACGCGGTTCCTTTTGTAGGCAGGGCTTTATGCCCTCCCGAAGCACTCGATTTGAACGCAACTCCGTATTGCCCGCCTTGTCCTTTTACTTTTTGCTTTCACCTTTTTTTAGTTTTGTCCTCTTTAGCCGCCTTCCTCCATTGGGGCGAATCCCCGGCGAACCGTATTTTCCACTATGTTTCGTGCGATCATGAAGTATAGAAGATAATCGGGACCACCAGCCTTCGATCCAAGACCCGACATTTTAAACCCGCCAAACGGATGGCGTCCCACAATGGCGCCGGTGCACCCCCTGTTTATGTAGAGGTTCCCGGTTCTGAAACTCGCGCGCGCCTTGCGGATGTTTTCGGGACTCCTGGAGAGCACTCCACCGGTCAAAGCATACTGGGTCCCGTTTGCCACTTGAAGTGCTTCATCAAAATTCTTTACTCTTATTACCGAAAGCACGGGCCCGAAAATTTCCTCCTGGGCCAATCTGCTTTCAGGGTCCACGCCGGTAAAAATGGAGAGTGGGACAAAATAGCCGTTGTCCTGTTGGATTTTGCGGTCAAATAGCGAGTAGCCGGCTTCTTTGCCGATCTCGATATACCTTAGCACCTTGTCGCGCGCAGAGGGTTCTATGACTGCTCCCATGAAGTTTTGTGGAAATTCGACAGGCCCTATATCGATACTGCGGGCCGCTTCTTCCAACCTCTCCATGAATCTGTCATAGATTTCATCATCCACTATCAGCCGGGAGCAGGCTGAACATTTCTGACCCTGGTATCCAAAAGCGGACTGAATTACATACAGGACTGCCTCGTCCAAATCCGCGTCCGAATCGATGATAATGGCATTCTTGCCTCCCATCTCAAGAACGATATTCTTGACAAAGGAAGAGCGATCTGAACTTTCGTGGGCCTTTGCAAGAATATGGAGGCCAACATCCCTACTGCCCGTAAATGCGATAAGAGCGACGTCCGGATGCGTCGTAAGCGCGTCGCCAATTGTGCTGCCCGGCCCCGGAACATAGTTGAATACCCCCCTCGGCAGCCCGGCCTCTTCGAAAATGTTGTTCAGCATATAGCCGGTGACCGGTGACTGCGATGCCGGTTTATAGACCACCGTGTTGCCGGTCACTATAGCCGCCGAACTCATCCCGGTCGAAATGGCCATGGGGAAGTTCCAGGGAGCAATAATAACAGCCACTCCACGCGGTTCATACTTCAAATAGCTCGTCTCACCCGGCAGGTTTCCCATACTGTGGGGTCTGCCGTAACGCAGCATTTCTCTGCCGTAATACTCAAGGAAATCGATTGCTTCACAAACATCGGCATCCGATTCGCTCCAGGACTTGCCAACCTCAAAGACCTGAAGCGCCGCCAGTTCGTAACGCTGGAGCCTAGCCAGGGCCGCAGCTTTAAAAAGATACTCCGCTCTTCTTTCCGCCGGAGTGTCCCTCCATGCCGGGAAGGCTGACTTTGCGGCTGCAACAGCCAATTCAGCCTCCCTTATGCCTGCCGAACAGATAACCCCTACCGTTTCATCGGCACGGTCGGGGTTCGAAGACTCAAACCGGGAGGTGGTTTGTATCCTGTTGCCGCCTATTTGGAGCAGAACCTGTAACGGAAAGCTTTCACGCACCTTTTTCAAGGCATCGGCAAAGCGAGTGCGATGTTCCTGGCGTGACCAATCGAAAACGGGTTCGATTATGAAAGGTCCGATTCCGGCATCTTCGACTGATTTTTGATTTTTCGCGCCCTTCCATGGGGTCGGGACTCCGTTACGCTCCCGCGCTTGCTCCCCGTTGGGAAGAGGGCCTTGGCGTGGGCGTACGGACGATTCTTGCAACCTCTTAGCCGGGTTCTGCAACAGGTAGGCCCTCGGTAATTTCTGAGAAAATGCCTGCCTCAGAAAAGATTGATTCGCTGTGTTCTCGAGAAGTCTCCTGACAAGGTATGAAATCCCCTGCAACATTTCGCCGACCGGGCAATAGACACGGACGGGCAGGCCGGCTTTGCGAAGAGCGCTTCGAACGGGCTGCCCCATACCGTAGAGGACCTGAAATTCGACATGCTCCTCAGTTGCTCCCAACTCCCGGGCTGTCTCTGAAACCGCAGATATCGACCGAATGTTGTGGGAGGCGCAGGCGAGCTTTACACGGCCTCTATTTTCNNTCCGTTTCCGATTTATCCGTAAATACAGGCACGGGCCAGTTCTTTTGTCTCGCAACGATAACCTCCTGGTCCCAATAAGCGCCCTTCACCAGGCGGATGGTAAAATGAAAGTCACCCAGTTCCGCCCAGCGAATCATCCGATCGAGGTCCTGTTCACTTTCACGCAAATATGCCTGGATCACTATACCGGTATGCGGATACCCGCCGAATTCGGGTTCTTCCAATATACTTTGGTAAAGAGCAAGAGTCAGCTCCTTCAGGCCATGGTGTTCCATGTCGAGATTGATGAAAGCCCCGGCATTCATGGCCCTGCGTAAAATCGGGCGTAAACGGTCCTTTGATCTTTCGATGGAATGCTCGAAAGCGCAGGCATTCATCTGTGAGTACATGGCCGAAGCCTTGATAGATACATTGATCCTGGGAGAATGACCCCAATCGAGGTCCCCCTGAACTTGTCCGAGCGGACGCCATTTGCGCTGGGCGGCGTCAAGGTAGTCAAATAACTCTAGATATCGTTGCGCATACCCTTCAGCTTCTTTCTCCGATACGACGGCTTCGCCTAAAAGATCGATCGAGAACGCCAGCCCCGAAGAGCGCAGTCTCTTAAGCACGGGCAGGCTGTCTTGCGGAGATGTCCCCGCAATGAACTGCCGGGCTACTTTGCCGATGTTTCTTCCGATACCCCTGGCGATAACCCTGGAGGTCATCCAGGATGGGGCTACGTACTTGATTCCCCAATTCACCGCGGACGGGAAATTAAGCGCCGGATCGGAAAAATAGTGCTGAATATGACTGATTACCGCATCCGGCTTTCTGAGGTAGGGAAACACATCGATAAAGCGCAACATCTGCACTTTGAAGGCCTCGTTGTGCATGCACCATTCGAAGAGCTTGCCCACCCAATATTCTCTGCTGAAGAGAGAACCGGCTTCTCCCTCCATCAAGTCGTAGAGGCGGCATCCCGTTTCATAAATTCTGATTTCGATATCGGAGTCCATAAAAAACCAGTCGTCAGTGGTCAGTCGTCGGTGAAAAAGAATCCCTAAATTCCAAAATCCCTCCCACCTTTTCCAAAGTTTTCTGAAGGGAGCAGGGATATTTTTCCAGCCGCCGCCGAAGGCAGCGGCGAACCTGGCTGGCGATCCCACCGCCTAAATCTCTCTTTTACGCCTCTCTTTTCGTCCCTCTTTTTTCCATCCTCCCTTGGTGTCCTTCTTTGCCCCTTTTCCTGATTGTTTGGCGCCTGCGCCCGGCGCCTGAAGGTGGTGAGGTTGAACAATGAATGAGCCGGGGGCGATGGCAGGGGAGGGCTGAACCTTTTTCTTCAGTGAAGCAGCGAGTCTGTCCGCTGGGTCTTGCCGCAGTTTTGGGAAGAGGATAAATTCCACCGGGACCGATTCAACGAGGTAAAAATCCTGCCCGGCAACAAGAAACGATAGACCACTTTCATGAGCTTCCCGAGCAAGTATTTCTATCAGGATAGGGTCTTCTTCTGTTCTCACGGCAATCCGCAACGCCAGTTCACGCTCGGCGCAAAGCGTAACGAAACGGCGACGGGCACTCTTTAAACCAATATTATGGGTATGAACCAGGTTTTTGGGTTTCAAGCCGAAATAAAGTCTCTCCGGCACCTCGGAAGCAACCGGATAAACCGGAGGGCCAAATTCCGGACGGAGACGCAGCAGGTTACCGTCGAGCGCGAACGGAAGCTCCATTCCGAGCAGCGTAAGCTCCCTGATGGTGGATTCACGCACAAAGCGCAAGGAAATATCTTGCTGCAGTGCCCAGTAGAATTCCTTCCATGGCATTGTGCCGTCAGGGTCCCAAAAGAGTCCGTGTTCGCCGGGCGAGCGCCGGGCAACGTAGTCGAGGGTCTTAGTGAGCGTTTTAGGCTGGTGCTTCAGCATGCTGTTGTGTCCTGGAACAGAGATATGTTCATTATAAGATATCCCAGGGATAGTTCAATTGAGAAGGAGGAAAACCTTTTGTGGCCGCTTTCGATGACTTGACAGACGAGCTGATTTCAAAACCTTTTAGTTTACATAATGTAGTTTTATCTTTCGCGCGGCCGGGAAGGGACTGGTTTTGCTCGGAAATC
Organism: Syntrophobacter sp. SbD1; assembly: GCA_900290365.1. Lineage (GTDB taxonomy): Bacteria > Desulfobacterota > Syntrophobacteria > Syntrophobacterales > Syntrophobacteraceae > SbD1. Next base: position 10,555 of record OMOE01000133.1, read on the forward strand.
GGGAAGATGCTCGGAGGGGCGACGGGTCTATCTGCGTACTCGTTACGTGGGGATTCCAGAAAGTCATGGGCATAGGGGCGAGCCCGTAGAGGGGACGCACTTATGCCCATGACCGGGCAGAAAGCCAATCGAGGCGATGGCGTTTGAATGGCTCTCGTGGGCTCGGCAGGGCGTCTCCAGATTCGGAGCGAGTTCTCGGCTGGGCGAGTTCAAGGACGTGACAGGGGCGTTTTCCTGGCGCTTCCTTGATTTATCCGAGTCCGTACCTTTTGGAAAACAAAAGCGTTCCTCCGGATCTTGCTGCCGGCATCCCCCAGTTCGTCGCTTCGTTCCCTTCGTAAGAGTCCAGGGAATGAAGTGATGAACTCGGAGGTAGAAGAGATTTCCGTGATCGCGCCCTGCGGGCCGGTATGCGAGGGACAGGGATATCGAAGAACCAAGCGGGGCGGTAGTGTAAGGGTTTTAGAGGCTAAAAATCGTCCCCCATGGAGGGAAGCGCGTGCGCGCGCGGGGGCTTTATCTGCTGTGCATATCAGTCCAAAAAGTAGTGGTCTGGACTTTCCGTCGCTGAGAAACATGGTCCGGCGTCGCGGATGATAAAACCTATTATGTACCCGGAGGGCTTGAACCTGGCACTAGGAACCCCGCATCCAATCAGAACGAACCTCAGTAACGGCCGTATCAGAAGAGCCTTGGAAATTCGCTATGTTATGTAGACCTGGCGGGGTTTGTGTCAGGTTTACATAATATATATTATCAGACATTGATGTTTTATCCTCAAACATCTCCCTCCTGGCTGGGATTCGAAAAAAGGCTCGCTAATTTCCTAACCCGTTAGCGGTATCCCCATTTCGATTTCCACTTGACTTCAAACCGCTTCCCCAGTAAATTAATCAGGTTCCATGCGGGAATAACTCAGTGGTAGAGTGCAACCTTGCCAAGGTTGAAGTCGCGGGTTCAAATCCCGTTTCCCGCTTCATAGATAATTCAGGGTGGTTGTGAAACCACCCTTTTTTTTCTAGACTTCCAGCCGCCTTTGCCTATAATTTTTAAATTATGAATCAAATGGCCCTGGCCCAGCAAATTCATGCTAACAGGAAAACCTTGAAAGCCCAGCTCGATGAATTTTATTCCTGCTTCGCCTCAAAGGATTCAGTCCTCGTTACCATTGACCCCGACCCGGACGCGATCGGATCTGCCCTTGCCGTAAAAAGGCTTCTCTGGCATAAAGTAGCCACCACCTCGATAGGAATTATCAGGCCTATAAGAAGATTGAACAATCTGGCAATGGTGAGACTTCTGAGGATTCCGTTGACGCCTTTGGATAAGGTCGATACGCAGAAAGCGACTAAGTTTGTCCTGGTCGACATTCAGCCGTCTCATAATGATTTGTTGAGCAAGATTCCCTACACGGCGGTAATCGATCATCATCCGCAAAATCAGGAAGTGCACGCTGATTTCTGTGACGTGCGCCCGGAATACGGATCAACCTCCACAATAATGACGCAATATCTCAGGGCCGCCAGGATCAAACCCTCGCAAGCTCTTGCCACATCTCTTCTGTATGGCATAAAAACGGATACCCGCAATTTTGAGCGCCACACGCTGGTCGAAGATATCGAGGCTTTCAAGTACCTCTTTAAGTATGCCGATCACCAGGTTTTGAGAAAAATAGAGATTTCAGACCTTTCGCTAAGTGATACAAAGTTTTTCAACAAAGCCTTCACGAGGAAACACGTGGTAAAGGACCGGATTTTCGCCTACCTTGACGAGGTGCCGTCCGCCGACATTTTGGTCGAGGTTGCCGAATTCCTGCTGAAGATTCACGACATTTGCTGGAGCATCGTATCCGGTATCTTTCAGGATAGCCTCATAATAGTTGTTCGAAACGATGGGCAGCGAAAGGACGCCGGCAGACTAGTCAGACGGGCGTTCGGATCGCTTGGGTTAGCAGGAGGACATCAGGCGATGGCCCGCGCAGAGATTCCGCTAAAGCGCGTGTCAGAAGCCATCGGAAGCTTGTCCTCCACTTCGATCGAGCGCTTTGTGCAGCGCAGCCTCTCTCCTTTCAGAAAGAATTAGCGAACCAAGTGCAACCTACAGAATCAAATAATAAAAATGCCGCCTCCGGGTCCAAGATCGACGCGGGTCTGCGACCGGTAAAAACCATAGATATTTATACCGATGGCGCTTGTTCGGGCAACCCCGGGCCGGGCGGATGGGGCGCCATTTTGCGCTATAAGGGATCAAAGAAGGAGATTTCCGGCTTTGAGAGGCAGACTACAAACAACAGAATGGAAATGAAGGCAGTAATCGAAGCCTTTAGGATGCTCAAAGAACCTTGCGTTGTAAGGGTCCACACCGACTCTCAGTATCTGCGCAACGGCATTACCGTCTGGATAAATGGATGGAAGCGAAATGGCTGGGAGACCAAGAGCAGACAGCCGGTAAAGAATCGTGAGCTTTGGGAGGCCCTGGATGAACTTTCGCAAAAGCACCAGGTGGAATGGGTCTGGGTCCAGGGACACGCCGGCCATCCTGAAAACGAGCGCTGTGACGAACTCGCCCGCCAGGAGATAATCAGGAACGCAAGATAATTTTTTTCAAATCGGGCTTGGAAACTTTTCCAATCGCATTCCTGGGCAGTTCCTTAAAAGCCAGCACGTCTTTGGGGACCTTGTAGGATGCAAGCCGCTCTTTGCTCCAGGCCCTTAGTGCATCAGCATCCAAGCCGGCGCCTTCGCGCATCACAAGCGCAGCGACGACCCGCTCACCCCAGGTTGAGTCCGCAACTCCCACTACCGCGCACTCTTTGATGTCCGGATGGGCTAGTAGGGTTTCTTCGATTTCCAGGGCCGATACCTTGTAGCCGCCGGTTTTGATAATGTCCACGCTGCTGCGGCCGAGAATGCGATAGATACCACTCTCCTGCACGGCGATATCGCCGGTTAAAAACCAGCCGTCCCGGAATGCTTTCCTTGTTTCTTCCGCTCTATTCCAGTATTCCAGAAAGACGGTCTTGCCTCGCACGGTGATCTCTCCCGGGGTCCCGGCCCCTACAGGAGCACCTCCCACATCCGTCAGCCTGACTTCCACTCCCGGCAAGGGCAGCCCGACGCGCCCCGGTTGCCTCTGCCCACGCAGCGGGTTGGAAAGACACATGCCTATTTCGGTCATCCCATATCTTTCCAGGAGGACATGTCCCGATACCTGCTTCCATCTTTCCAACACAGGTACAGGCAAGGCCGCCGATCCGGACACCATGAGCCTCATCTTCCGGCAGCCCCTGGACATCTGATCCCTTTCTGCCGGCGATGCCTTCTCCCAGGCATCTATGAGCTTTACATATATGGTGGGGACTGCCATGAACAGTGTCAGTCCGCCCCCGGCTATCCGGTCCCAGACTTTGCGGGCGTCAAAGGCGGGATGGATTTCGCACACCGCTCCAACCCAGAGGGCGCAGGCCATGACGTTGACAATCCCGTGGAGATGATGGAGCGGCAAAATTTCCAATATCCGATCCTCTCCTGTCCATCCCCAGGCCTCAACCAGACTTGTAATCTGGGCTGCTATATTTGCATGGGTGGTTACAACTCCTTTTGGTTTGCCGGTGGTCCCGCTGGTATAAAGAATCATGGCTCGCCTCGAAGTGGCCACCGCAGGCACGGGACCCGCCGGATGTGCCAGGGCCTCGGTGCTCGACGCCAATCTGAGCTTGCGCTCCTCTGCCGGCCGGCCGAGCCGGTTAGACAAATCCGGATGTACAACAGCGGCTGCCGGGCTGGTGTCATCGAGCACGTATTCCAGTTCGAAGCGCGGATGGAACAATGACAACGGAACGGCAATGCCGCCTGCCCGCCAGATACCCCATTGCATGGCAACGTAATCAAACCCAGGAGGCGTCAAAAAAACCACCGGCTTTTCTTTCAAATCCGAGGCTCCGTCCAGGAGAAAGGACGCGACCCTGCGTGAGGCATCCAGGAGCTGCCGATAGGTAAAAGCGCCTTCGGGCGCGAGGATCGCCGTCCTTTCATCGTAGTGTTCGGCTTGCGGTATAAGTAGTATGGACATGTCAGGCGCCTTACAACCTTAGCATTGGCAACGGGTTAAACGGGTGTTTGCAGCACCACCGAAGAGTGAGGAGGACCAACCGGCCATGAAATCCGTTTCGAGGAAATGCGCGTAACACTGCCGTCAGGAGAGAACGTTCCAACCGCGTCGGCAGTGAGAAGAGGCAAACATCGAGCCAGTCGGCCTTTCGAAAAGCTTCGACGAGTTCTTGTTCGGGACCATGCCAGGCAAACACTTTGTGGTGTTGATCGATCATCTGAACAATGCCCTCGGCCCAGGACTCGCGAGCAATTTTCGAAAGGTGGTCCACAGCCCGTCGCTCAGACGGAGCGAGATAGTCAAAGGTATTGTCGAGCCAGATGCCGATATCGTGAAATGCAGATGCCAGCGCCAACTTCTCTTGATCCTCTCCGGTGGCGCTCGCCAAAGCACATGACAGATTGAATACGCGATATGCGTGGTTGCGATAGGCAAGATATGCCCATCCGAGGGCTGGTTTCCACTTTTCGAACAGTTCGTCGATGCTTTGATGTGCTTCGATGATTCTCATGCGAGTCTCTGCCAGACCTCGGCACCTTTGGCTTCCAGACCATGCGGAAGGGGTCTTTCCAACTCAGCCCAATAAGACTTCGCTTTTATGGGGTGGCTTTCGGCGAGCTTGACGGCTCGGAGCTGTGGTTCCCAAATTGCTGTTGAAGAGAAGGCAGGGGCAACGCCGGAAGCGAAAGTATGAGAGCAGCCCGAAATAGGTAAACACCATGCCTCATGAAGCGATTCCACTATAAAATTCAAGACTTATATGGTCTTCCCTGGTCACTTTTCACTTCTACATAGCGGCATGCCCTGCCCCACCCTATCCTGAGGAGTCTGCCAATATTGACCAGTTCGCTCAGTTCACGCGAGGCCTGACGATCGGAAATTGCGGCTAGTTGCGAATAATGCTTATTGGTAATAAACCCGTTGGCTTTGATGAATTCTATTGCCTGTACCTGCCGCACCATGAGACCTGAATCGTGCATACGGTCACTGCCGCTGAGACCGGAAACGGGTAAAATCCCCGCATCGGCAATCTTTGTATCTCCCATGCTGATTGCAGACGTGGCGCTGGGTTCTCTCACTTCGGCAGGAAGGTCCTTGACCTGGATTTCATGTCTGTCCGAAAGAATAATCGCCCTTTCGATAACGTTTTCCAATTCCCGCACGTTTCCCGGCCAAAAGTAATCGAGAATGCGTTCTATAGCTCCGGATGATATGGCGATCAACTCCTGATGGTTTTCCTTTGCGTACTTTGAAAGGAAATGCATTACAAGAAGATACAGATCGTCCTTTCGTTCCCGCAGCGGGGGCAAATAGACATGCACGACGTTGAGCCGGTAATAAAGGTCGCTACGGAATATTCCGTTCGCAGCGTCTTCCTTTAGATTCCGGTTGGAGGCCGCAACAACCCGTACATCCACTTTGAGAGTGTGGCTGCCCCCTACCCTTTCGAACTCCATTTCCTGGAGAACACGAAGCAATTTAACCTGGAGCGTAGAGGACATTTCGCTTATTTCATCAAGAAAGAGCGTCCCTCCATCAGCGAGTTCGAACCTGCCTTTCCGCTGGCTGACCGCGCCGCTGAACGCGCCCTTTTCATGTCCGAAAAGTTCGCTCTCAAGAAGAGTTTCCGGTAAAGCCCCGCAGTTTACAGATATGAACGGCTGGTCCTTTCTCGGGCTGTTGTAATGTATTGCCCTCGCAATCAGCTCTTTGCCGGTACCCGAGTCACCAGTTATCAGAACAGTTGCCTTGGTTGGCGCCACTTTTTCGATCAGTCCGAATATGCGCTGCATTTGGACGCTTTTGCCGATTATGTTGCCGAAGTTATACTTGCCTTGCAGCTCACGGGTCAGTTGCCGGTTCTGCCTGATCAGGTGATGATGGTTGATTGCCTTGCCTATGGTGAGTTTCAACTCTTCGTTTTTGAAAGGCTTGAGTATGTAGTCAAAAGCGCCCTTCCGCATCGCTTCCACCGCTTTTTCCACACTACCGAAGGCGGTCATCATAATAACGGGAAGATCCGGCTGCCGCAGTCGAATGCGTGACATTAACTCCATACCGTCCATTCCCGGCATTTTCATGTCCGTGATCACCACGTCAAGATCGTTTTCCTCGATGCACTCGAGGCCCTTGCCGGCACCTTCGGCGGTGATCACCTGATAGCCCTCTTCGGAAAGCAGGGCCTCTAAAACGAGCAGATAATTTCTTTCGTCATCGACGATAAGGACTGTATTCATTTTCTATTCAGCAGCTTCCCCTCCCGCCTCAAATTCCGGTTGTGTAAGCGGGAGTCTTATGATCATGGTGGCGCCCTGCCCTTCCTCGCTTACCACTTCGATTTCGCCGCTGTGATTATCGATTATGGTCTGAACGATGGCAAGCCCCAGTCCCGTTCCCTTTTCGCGAGTGGTGAAAAAAGGATTGAAAATCTTTTTCATGGTCTCTTTGGGAATGCCCGAACCTGTGTCCTGGACCTGAATTTCCACGAGAGAATCCCCATTGCCGCCACCAGTTATCGCAGTCTTTACTGTTAGCATGCCACCTTCAGGCATCGCCTGAATCGAATTGGCAAAGATGTTGACAAAGGCCCGGTAAAGCAGATCATGGTCGGCGTCCAGACAATACTCCCCTGTCTGATAACATTTTTGGACCTTGATTCCGAGCCGCTGACACTCAGCTTCCAGTATTGAAAGATTCCTGTCCAGAATGTCCTCTATCTTGCATTCGGAAGGATGCAGCGTCGTGGGCCTGGCGAAATCCAGAAACTCGGTCAGGATATCATTCAGGCGTGTCGATTCTTCGACGATGATCGAGGAAAATTTCTTTTGCCGATCATCGCTCATGCGGCAATCGAGAAGCTCCGCGGTGCTTCTTATGATTCCAAGGGGATTGCGGATTTCGTGGGAAACGCCGGCAATCATTTCCCCAAGCGCAGCAAGCCGCTCAGATTGATTAAGCTGCTCTTCGAGCTTGTATTTCTCCTGGCTTCTTGCTGTAATTATCCGCTCGGCGCGGCGGGCGATAAACAGGATGGTCACAAACAAAATGCCAACGAAGAGAAGAAAACTCAGTGCTACGATCCACTGAAACCGGTATATGGTTTTGTAATCCGGAGTTACGTCCTGGGTTATCTCAAAGACGCCCAGCACCTTTCCTCTTCTCCAGCTAAGCGGCCTCTCCTCCCACATCGGCAGGTAGGTCGTAAGTCTTCGAGTGCCGCCTTTAAATTCGAACCCGAAAAAATCATTCTCTTCGGCCGATAGCACCGAAACGGATTCTTCGTTTAAAGCTCGAGTAAAAGGGTCTCCAATGTTCCCCTTACTGCCGATTTTTTCATTGTCTGTAGTGTAGGTTAGTATCTGCTCCTTATCGTAGATGTTCACGTGTTCCACCAGTAGTCCGTGGATGTTGTTTCTTACTACCGTGTCAAGCCTTTCATACTGGCTTTCACTTCTGAGGCGGATCTCCCCCTCCGCAATCAGGGTGGGCACCGTGAATTGAAAAAAAACCTGGTGGTTCAGGTTTTCGGCAACCAGCAAAGCGTATTGTTCGCTTTTTTTCAGCAAAATGGCCTTGGCTCTTTGCGAGATAAACCCGGACAAGACAATGGTGCAAACAAGGATCACCATCAGACTTGAAAGCGCAAGATACTTGACCAGTTGAAAAGGCTTAACGCTTTCTAAATTTTTTTTCTTTGCCTGGATCGTTTTCATTTTTCCGAGCTGTCTTCTTTGTTGAGCAGTTCCTTCACCATCGAGCGCCTTCGTTCGAGCTGATCCATGAATTCGGCTTCCCAACCGCCGGCTTTCGGATAATAGAAAAGCACACCTGCCAACTCAGCCGGCATGTAGGACTCGGGGAGCCACCCCCCCTCGTAATCGTGAGCGTACTTGTATTGCTTCCCATAGCCGAGCTTTTTCATGAGCCCCGTGGGCGCATTGCGCAGGTGCAAAGGCACCCGGGCCGCGCCACTGTCTTTAGCCACCTCAAGGGCACTGTCCATGGCGACATATAGCGAATTGCTCTTGGGCGCAAGGCAAAGATACACGACCGCTTGAGCAAGGGCAAGCTCGCCTTCGGGACTGCCCAGGAAATGCCAGGAAATGATAGGCCTGGAAAGCGTTCACAGCCTGAACCAGAGCGGCTGGATCAGCAAGCCCGATATCTTCCGAGGCCATCCTGACGATACGTCGCGCCAGGTAGAGCGGGTCCTCCCCAGCGTCGAGCATACGGGCCAACCAGTAGAGCGCCGCGTCAGGGTCGCTTCCCCTGACGCTTTTGTGTAGTGCGGAAATGAGGCTGAAATGTTCTTCGCCTGCCTTGTCATAATGCACGGACTTACGCAGCAAAGCTTCCTTTGCCACCTCGAGATCCACCTCCCGCATACCTTCGGAATCGGGCGCTGTGGTCATTACACCTATTTCCAAAGCATTGAGGATGACCCTTGCATCTCCTCCTGAGGCAGCAATCAAATAATCTTGTGCTTCCTCGGTAAGGCGCGCGGGGAACCTTCCCAACCCTTTCTCGGCATCGCTGAGAGCATGGCCGATAATTTGTTTCAAATCCTGGCTCAGCAGAGGCTCCAGAACCACAACCTGTGCGCGCGAAAGCAGGGGACGAATAATCTCAAAAGACGGATTTTCCGTGGTGGCCCCGAGCAGAAGCACCGTCCCATTTTCAACGTGCGGCAAAAGGGTGTCCTGCTGAGCCTTGTTCAGTCTGTGAATTTCGTCCATCAGCAGCCATGTTCTCATCTTTTTTTTCGCAAAAACTTCTTTGGCTTCCTGAACGGCTGCCCGTATTTCCCTGGCCCCAGCCATGACAGCAGATAGAGATACGAGGTGGCCTCCGGTATGAGCTGCGATGATTGCGGCAAGAGTCGTCTTGCCGCACCCCGGAGGTCCCCAAAGAATAAGGGAGTGAAACCTCCGGTTGCGCAAAACTCTATCGAGTATTTTCCCCGGCCCGAGTAGCTGTGACTGCCCGATGAACTCACCGAGGCTGCGAGGGCGCATCCGTTCGGCAAGCGGCGCCTCATTCAGAGGTTTGTCACCGGAACGGGTATCGAATATATTTAATTGGTCCATAGGCCTCAGGTTTTCACAGGTCGATTTTATCGCTTCCCGTCGTCACTTGGGCGAAACAGCCCCATGTTCCTCAACAATAACAGGATAGCCTAATTTTAATGAAAGTGTACGAATATTCCAGCTTTTTGCAGAAAAGCCCATAGTTTTGGTGACAAGATCATTGTTCATTTTTCCCTGTACGTGGTATAGAAAAACTTACTCTATTTCGAGAGTTGGCGCATATGAACCACAGGACAGTTAACAGAATAGTGCTCGTCATGGTCGATGACGATGAGGATGATTGTCTGCTGGTTGAAGCCGCTTTGTACGAAGCCTACTTAAAGTGTGATTTTCACTGCGTTAAGGATGGCTTGGATATGCTCGACTATCTTAATCGGCGCGGCAGCTTCACGGAACCTGACAGTTCACCGCGTCCGGACCTTATCCTGCTTGACCTCAATCTGCCCGCCATGAGCGGCCGGGAAGTGCTCCAAAAACTAAAAACCGATCAACGCTTTCGCTCAATACCCATTATCGTTCTGACGACCTCGATCAATGAAGAGGATATAGCTTTTTCCTACGATATGGGCGCCAATACGTACATAATTAAAGAACCTTCGTTTGCGGGGCTCCTTAGCGCCATCAAGGTAGTAAAGGAGTATTGGCTGGAGACGGCCACTCTCCCCCCGAGGGAAGAATTTGCATCCCGAAAAAAAGATAGAGAAAATTGATTTTGATCCGGATTTTGCTGGACAGCGGCACATGAAAATTGAGCGCAGGGAACAGTTGGCCGAAGGAACCAAGAGTCTCATCGAGCAAGTTGCCCGGCTAAAATCCGAGCTTGCCGAGGCCAAAGCATTTCTTGAGGCAGTCGTCGAGCATATTCCCGAGGCAATCACCATAGTCGATGGCAAAAATCTCACTGTTAGAATGGTGAGCAAATGCTGCCGGGACCTGCTTGGCCACTCAAAGGAAAAACTGGAGGGAATCCCTTACCGGGAGTACGAAAACATCCGCGACCTGGTTAGTGCTGAAGGCTCTCCGACCGGTTGTGATCAATTGCCGCTGATTCGATCCACTCTCAAGGGCGAGATTATAACAAACGAAGAATGGTTGATGAAAAAAGCCGACGGGAAGGACCTGAATTTGCTATGCAATTCGGGACCGATCCTTGATCGGCAGGGCAAGGTAATCGCGGGAATTGCCGTTTGGCGAGACATAACTGAAGACAAGCGTGCGCAGGAGGAATTGCGCACCAGGCATACAGCCGCGCGCAAGGATATGGAACAGGAGCTTGAGGCAAAATCTTATCGCCTCCGCGAAGTCAACTCCGCTTTGAAGGCGTTACTGCGCCAAAGAGACGAGGACAGGAAGGAGCTGGAAGAAGCTCTGCTGATCAATATAGAAAATCTCATTCTGCCCTACATCAAGCGATTGAAAAGCAGTCCGTTGAGCAGTTCCCAGGCCTCATTGGTTGAAATCCTCGAATCTCATTTAAAAGAGCTTACTTCAAAATTCGACAAAACGCTCGCTCTTGAATTCAGGGTCCTCACACCCACGGAAATGAGGGTGGCCGCCCTTGTAAGGGAGGGCAAAACAAGCAAGGAAATCGCCGACCTTTTGTGTGTGTCCGAAAAAACGGCTTCATTTCACAGGAACAATATCAGGACAAAACTTGCGTTAAGAGGAACCGGAGCCAATCTAAGGTCCCATCTTTTGAGTCTTATCTGATATACCAGTTTTTACCTCGTATTTCCCCATCAAATTCTTGGGCTTTTAATTCGGTCCAAAATCTGTAACTTTATACCTCAGAAGGCAGTAGCCTGTTACTTGTGCTCAAACTCAGACCCGGACTCCGTTCGGCTGTAGACCTTAGAGGGAAGCGTTGAATACGAAGCCATCACCTGCTGTTGCCATACTGGACGAAGATGGTGACGATCGCCTCCTGTTGCAGCAGGCATTCGAGCTGTGCAGGCAGGACATAGAAGTCCATTCTTTCGAAGTAAGCGAAGGCCTGTTGGGATACTTGCACGAACAAGCCGGCCACGGCAAACATGGCGGCGCGGCCGATTTGGTGATACTGGGTCTTCACCTGCCCTGGGAGTTCACATTTGACCTTATTGCCACCATCAAGTCAGATCCAGGTTTAAGGCAAATACCCATCATAGTTCTCATTGGGCTTGTCCCCGATGCTCTTATAAAAAGATTCTACGACCTGGGGGCAAATACTGTAATAACCAGGCCGGTTCTTTGGGATGAACTCTTAAGCGTCCTGAAAAAAACATGCGATTACTGGTTTGGGCCCCTGCACATGTGATCAAAGAGTAAAAGGCACGCTGCCAGGGTCCGGTTTCCGAAAGCAAAATATCAGTGGCCTCTTTCTTCAATAAGTGATACCTATAAGGAAACTGGCAATCATTATCCACCTTGCGAACCAGTCGCTCTCAATCGCCGGAATTGTGAGTGGAGGGTCTGATAATGAATAATGGTCCTCGAAAGGCGAAAAAGGGAGCGCAATGTCAAAAACCCCTCAGTGTTCCGATGACTATCCCGAAAAAACAGAACCTCCCGAAGTTGACCTCTCTTGTCGGCAGGACTTAAGCAAACGCGATGACCGTGACAGGGTAGTCCTGGTAATGGTAGATGACGATGAGGATGACTGTCTTCTCGTAAGTGAGGCGCTAAAGATCTCCTGTACCGGTTGCAGTTTCCGTTGCGTTCGGGACGGCGCTGAAATAATGGATTATCTGAATCGGACCGGCTCTTATAACAACCCTGAATTGTCTCCTGTTCCAGATATCATCCTGTTAGACCTTAACATGCCGAGAATGGGCGGCCGCGAGGTCTTGAAAAGATTGAAGGCCGACCCTCGCTTTCGGGCCATTCCGGTCATCATCCTGACGACATCGAAAGAACTTGAGGACGTAAAGGCGTGCTATGCTCTGGGCGCCAATTCCTATATCACAAAGCAGCCCTCCTTCGATGCACTGGTTATCGCCGTGAAAACGCTTACGGAGTACTGGGTCGAGATAGCAACTCTGCCCCCCAGAAAAACTCCGGCCCGAGACCCTATTGAGCCCGATAAGCACTGAAGAAGGCGCACGCGGGCATTTTTGAACCCCCCGTTGTTTGCTCGTCTCCATATCTTTTGGCAACACCCTGGATAGCCGGAGATGTCCGTATTGTCACCATCTTAAACCTTGGCCCTGCTCTCCCGTAACGCTGCCGCCCCCAATATCCCCCCATAACGTCGCAGCGATTTTGCTGGTTCCCATTTTTTTGTGGCGCTTTTCGTCACATTGCTGCTCAGGGACCGACTCCCTCGCTTTCACACCATGGCGAATTCGTGCAGGCTTGCCTAAACAAGGTGATCGACCTCATGGACGCGGTGAGGCAGGCAGGGGTGGCAAGGATCGCGGTGGCGGTGAGTCCCTTGGCTTAACGGGGGCAGGAAATGATGAACATGGTAATTTGTCAGGCAAGAAGCCGGCCGGTATAAACATGCCCCCACAACGAGTTGAATACTTATTCGATCAGAAACCGGCTGCGATAATGCCTTTTTTTTTCTACTTTTCCCTTTCTTTATTCTTCTCCCAGGTAGGCCTTTCGCACCCGTTCATCTTTGAGGAGTTCCATACCTGTGCCTTCGAGAACTACCGCGCCGGTTTCAAGTACGTATCCGTAATGCGCTATGCTGAGGGCGGCCACCGCGTTCTGCTCGATCAAAAGGATGGTTGTCCCCTCGCGGTTGATTTGCTCAATTGCCCTGAAAACCTCTTGCACCATCAGGGGCGCAAGCCCCAGAGACGGTTCGTCCAACAGAACCAGCTTCGGTCTGCTCATAAGCGCACGGGCAAACGCGAGCATTTGCTGCTCACCCCCGCTGAGTGTTCCCGCCAACTGCGCCTGTCTTTCGGAAAGTCGCGGAAAAATCGAAAACACCCACTCGACCCCGCTTTTAGACTCTGCAAAAGTGCGGTTGTAAGCGCCAAGCTCAAGGTTTTCCATAACGGTGAGGTTTCCAAATATGCGCCTTCCTTCGGGACTGACCGCAATACCCCGCTGAATTATAGTGTGAGTGCTCAGCCTGGTTATTTCACCTCCCATAAAATGAACAGCGCCGGAACGCGGTTTTACCAATCCTACAATCACTCTGAAAACGGTGGTCTTCCCGGCGCCATTGGCGCCGATCAAAGAGACAATTCGTCCCAGGTCGATCCTGAGACTTATCCCTTTTAGAGCGTGTATCCCCCCGTAATAGACGTGAAGATCCTCAGCCCTGAGCATAAGTTGCTGTGCCCCCAAGGTAAGCAGAGATAACCTGCGGGTTGCTCCTGACTTCATCAGGAGTACCTTCGCCGATCGACTTGCCGTAGTTCATGACTCTGATGCGCTCGCAAAGGTTCATGACGAACTTCATATCGTGCTCGATCAAAAAAATAGTAATTTCCCTTGTTTCCCGTATTCTCCGGATGAACGCGGCAAGCTCCATTTTTTCCATCGGGTTCATTCCGGCAGCAGGTTCATCGAGCAAGAGCATACCTGGTTCGGTGGCAAGCGCCCGGGCGATTTCTAGCTTGCGCTGCAAGCCATAAGGAAGATTTTGGGCCTTTTCAAAAGCAAGCTCCGAAAGGCCTGCTTCTTCGAGGTATCTGAGCGAATGCTCCCGAATTCTTTCTTCCTCCTTCCGGTGCTTAGTCAGCCCAAGCATTGCGGCCCAAAACGACGAACGGATCGAATGATGGCAAGACACCATAACGTTTTCGAGCACGCTCATATCGGCGAAAAGCTTTATATTCTGAAATGTGCGGGCTATGCCCCTGGCCGTAATGAGGTGAGAGGGAAGCTGGGCGATGCTTTCTGCTTTCCATGTAAGGTCTCCAACCGTAGGCCTCAGCACGCCGGTTATTATATTGAACACCGTTGTCTTTCCAGCCCCGTTTGGACCGATCAGGCCTGCGAGTTCACCTCGTTCGAGAGTAATGGAGAAATCGTTTACCGCCGTGATCCCGCCGAACTCCTTTGTCACATGGCGCATTTGGAAAAGAGGATTCATGAAGGTGTTTTAGCCCTCCTCGATCCGGCGAGCTTCGAGAACAGGAAATCCCAACTGAGTTCCCTTCGTCCCATTATTCCCTTTCTGGCGAACAGAATAACCAGCAAAAGGACCAGGCTGAAAATGACCATCCGCATTCCTGGAATTCCAGGGATGGTCAATGGACCGATCTGCATCGGCTGTTCGACTACTCTCAACGCCTCACCGCCCCAGGCGAAAAGCGCCGCTCCCAAAATCGCTCCAGTCGTGCTCCCAAGCCCCCCCACAACTATCATAATGAGCAGGTTGAAAGTGAGCAGGAATGTAAAAAGACCGGGCGATATCGTTGTTATGAGGTGAGCCAGAAGTCCTCCGGCAATTCCGGAAAAAAAGGCGCTTATCAAGAATCCGAGCATAAGGCGCCGAAACGGATCCACTCCCATCGCCCTTGCAGCCGTCTCATCCTCCCGGATCGCCTTCATCGCCAAACCGTAATTGCTGTTGATCAAGCGCTGAATTACCACCACTGAAAGTGCCGCTACGCCCCACGACCACCAGAGGTTTGTATGAGGATAGAGGCCTTTGATCCCAAGGGGCCCGTTAGTCACGCTTTGAGCGCCATTGCACACTACCCGGACGACTTCCCCGAACCCCAGCGTCACTATAGCCAGGTAATCACCCCGCACGCGTAAAACTGGAAAACTGATGAGGAAGGCGAACAAAGCGGCCATAGCTCCAGCAGCGATGAGCGATACGGCGAAGGGGACCTGGATGACGTTGAGCGGCCAGATCACGTTTGAAAGAATAAAATTGAGGTTCTTTTCCGCCGGGCTCATGGCGAGCAAGGCGGACGTGTATGCGCCAATGGCTATAAAACCGTTTGGGCCCAAATGGAGCAGGCCGCAGACTCCGTTTATGAGGTTATAGCTGACGGCAAGAGTGATAAATATGGCGATATTATTGAGTATTCTAACCTGGTAGCCCGAACCGTAGTGGCTGAATAGAAAAAGAACGCCGAACAGGAGAAAAAACAAGGCGGCATTCAGCCAACGTTTCAATCCGGCGGTGGGGCCGCCGGCCGGGTTCGCCGCTGCCTTCGGCCGCGGCAAGTAAAAACTGTTACCCATGTCCTCGGACACCTGCTACCACTCTCTACTCAATGAAAGGCTCACCCATTATTCCGGTCGGTCTGAAAAGAAGTACGCCTATAAGAAGCAAAAAAGCAAACGCATCCCGGTACTCGGCCAGATCGGGCAAAAGGGCCACTATCAGAATTTCGAAGAGTCCAAGGAGAAAACCACCCAGGACCGCGCCCACAATGTTTCCAATACCTCCAAGGACCGCTGCAATGAAAGCCTTCAGTCCGGGTAAGACACCCATGAACGGATTTATCTGCGGGTATTTCATCGCCCACATTATGCCGCTTGCTGCTGCCAGGCTTGACCCGAGGAGGAAAGTGAGGGCGATAATCCTGTCAAGGTCGATTCCCATGAGCCGGGTTGCCTCAAAATCCCGCGAAGCAGCGCGCATCGCCTTGCCGGCCCTGGTTTTAAAAACTATGTAAAGCAATCCCAGAACGAGAAGTAGAGTTACGAGCGGAGAGTAAATTGTGAGTACAGGGATGTGGAGGCCTCCGATTATTATCACATGACTGAAACAATTGGGCCTGTGAAAGGCTTTTGGAACGCCGCCGATGAGCACAAGGGCAAGATTTTCCATCAGAAAAGATGCCCCGATTGCAGATATCAGCAACGAAATGCGCGGGGCCTGTCTCAAAGGCTTATAGGCAGCACGATCCAGTAGAATCCCGATTGCGCCGGTTGCAATAATTGCAAGCGGGAAACTGATAAACCAGGGAAGCGAAAAAAGCAACATTCCGTATAGTGCGGCATAGGCTGCAACCATCAACAGATCGCCGTGGGCGAAATTGATGAGCCTGAGAATCCCGTACACCATCGTATACCCGATGGCAATCAGGGCATAAAGGCTTCCCAGCGAAATACCATTAATGAGTTGTTGCACAAAAAGCGTAGCGCTCATTTCCTGGCCGCCTTCCATCCACGCGGATAAAAATATGACTCATGTGATGAACAGGAACCTGAAACGAGCTTTTAATACACCTTAGACGTCCTCAGCGCAAGCCTGCCTGATGCGTTGGACCAGGTCGGAAAGTTCGCAGGGCTTAAGCAGGTAGTCAAACGCTCCTAATTCTATCCCTTCGCGGGCCGCAGTTTCGGACCCGTGTCCCGTCAAGATTATAACAGGCATTTTCGGCTCCATGACCTTAAATACCTTTAAAACCTCAATGCCATCCATATCTTCCATCTTGAAATCGAGTACGGCCAAGTCGAAGGATTCATTGCGTAAAATCCTAATTGCCTCTGCCCCCGAAAGGGCGATTTTCACAAGAAAATTGCGCTTGGACAGCCTCTTTGCCAAGACGGTAACATATCCCTGCTCATCATCGACCAACAGAAGTTTGGTCTCTTTGCCCAGGTCATGTTCAGAGCCAACTACGTCCCCGGATGACATATGGATATAACCTTCAATTTTCCTTGCCGCCACCGAAGGTAGCGGCGAATCTGGCTGGCGGTCCGACCGCCCTTGCCGGCGCCAAAGGTTTGAGTGGCGAATCCAGCCGTCGGTCCCCACCGCCCGGAATTACCAGGTCAAGGAGTCTGTGCATCGATGGGAATATAGACATGGAAAGTCGTGCCAAGCCCAACCGTACTGTCCACCGTGAGGTTTCCACCCAGCTTCTTTATGATTCCATAGCAGATCGATAATCCAAGCCCAGTGCCTTTGCCTACGGGCTTGGTCGTGAAAAAGGGATCGAACATGCGCGCCATTACATCTTTTGAAATTCCGTGGCCCGTGTCCGAAACGTCCACCACTACACTGTCGCCTTCCACTCTGCTGCTTATTTCCAACAAGCCGCCCCCGGTCCCAATAGCATCGATGGCATTATTGACCAGATTTATAAACACCTGCTGGAGCTCGGAAGGCGATGCCGAAATAAGCGGCAGGCCTTCATCCAATTCGGTCTGAATTCGTATGTTTTCAAATTTTGAGCGCTCCTCGCAAATGCCCAATATTTCACTAATCGTATCGTTTACCTGGATCTTATGGTGAAGAGGGTCCGTCTTACGGGCAAAACTGAGAAGTTTATGCGTTATCTCTTTGCACCGCACCCCCTGAAGGTTTATCTGCTTGAGGGAACGCCTGAATTCATCGACGTTTTGACTCTTTTGGAGATCTTCTTCATCGAGCAAATCCTCCATCCATCCGGCTTCCTCGACCATAATCGCGACCGGATTTGTTATCTCGTGAGCTATCCCCGCCGCGAGTTCGCCGATTGAGGCCAGTTTCCCGGCTACTATTACCTGCTCGTTCATCATTTCCTTTTCCAGGTCCGCTTTTTCGATCTGCCCGACCACCCTGTGGGAAATGAGAAGGGCAACCAGCACAATCGCCAGGCAGCCGAAGATGAAGATAACCATGGCAATAACTCTTGCGTGGTTGATCTCCGAGAACGCGTCATCCTGGTCCTGCTGATAGGCAAGCGTCCAATCGCCCGACTTTAGCGGCATCAGAATGAAAATGATATTTCTGTTCTGGCTCCTCACTATTCCGGAAACTGCATTACTGCCCGATGAGAACGTTTTGACCTCTGCAATGCTGGAAACAACAGGTCCTGTGCCCGGGGCCGCTCCGTTCGCAGCCCATGACGTCCTGCTCAGCAGGCCTGCCATATTGGACATCAGTTCAGTTCTGGTGGCCGTCTGGAGTTCTCCGGCACCGTTTACTATAAGAGCTGAGCCTGTTTCGCCGATGTGGATTTCCTCAACCAGCGAATTGAAAGCTACGAAATCTATCGTTGCACGCAAGAGCCATTCGGTCCCATCGTGCTTCTTTTTCACACAAATGATAAAGTGCGGCGTGCGGCGAAGACCCAGGGAGACATCTGTAAGGTAGTAATCTCTCTTCATGGCCTCCCTGAACCATTCAGCATTGGAGTAGTCGGCGTTGAGCAGCTTCAGGTTCCCGGCATATGAAATCTGTACTCCCGTGGAGTTCACTACACCTAAATCGACAAAAACACCTGAATAGGCATTTTGAAGGATAACCAGTTTGTTTTGTAGAAAGGCCTCGTCGGTCAATTCCTCGTACGTGTAAGAATCGGCCAGGACTTTTATGTAGGAAAGCTTTTCATCCAGAAACGAATTTATGTGCTGCTGATGCTTTTCCACCAATTCATGGAGATGCTCCATGACCTTTCCACGATAAGAAGTCTCAAAATAGTAGCCCATCAGAGCTGCCAGCAGAATCAGCGGCGTAAAGGAGACCAGGATTATAATAAGGGTCATGTTCCTGGTCAAAGATGAGTAGTAATGCTTTTGCTTCATTGAAGGGCCCCACTCGTCACCAATTTCTCGGCCCTCTTCACGGCTTCGAGAATATCTCCGAAATCCGCCGGTTTCCTCAGCCAGGCGAAGGCGCCGAGACTGCGGCCATAAGCTTCGTCTATTTCAGACCCATGGCCGGACAGAATTATCACCTGGACCAGGGGATGAGCTTTTTTTACGCGTCGCAAGACCTCCAGGCCATCCATTCCGGGCATCTTGAGATCAAGCACCATCACTTTTGCAGCACACTCTTCAACAATTCGTAATGCCTCCTCGCCGCTGTTTGCGGTATGTGCAGTAAATCCCCTTAACTCAAGCCTTTCCGCAAAAGTCTCGGCGAACTCGACTTCATCATCGACGATAAGAATCTCCATCCCCATTGGATTTAAACCTTCCCGGAAAAAAAGAGAGCAAAACTACCATCCGAGGGGAGCCATTGATAGTGGATATCCAAGATGGAGGCCAATTCCTCGAAGTCCTGCCATTCGGTGAATTCCTCTAAGGCCCCACTATTAACTTTTCCACAGGATTCGCCCTCAAAATAAAAATCCAGGCCCGCAGAACCGGGTCCTTCCCTTACTGTCATCAAAATAGAGCCACTGCCGCTCATGCATCGTATGAAGGCTTCTATTGCCCTTGTCAAAGCCATCTGGACCCTGAACGCGTTTATAAAAAGCATTATCGGGCAGTTGCAGACTGCCCCCTTGAGTTCCACATTCTGCAACGCGGCAAATCTTTGCGCCAGGGCAACCGTCTGAGTTACGATCGTATTCAGGTCTGAATCGGCGAGAGGGTAGTCCATGCTGTGTGCGAAACGATTGAACCTGGAAGTGATTTCAGTCCCTCTTCGAACCTGTTCTTCGATTTTTTTAATTGAGCGATCAAACTTTTCCCTGTACGCAGAAGGAGCATCCTTCTGCATCCCGAGGACGTCGGCCATCAGACCGTTTGACTCGTTAATTATCGCCAGAACGTTTTTCAGTTCGTGAGTGACGCCGGCAGCAATTTTTCCGAAAAATGCAAGTTCGTTTGCTTTCAATCCGGCTCCTTTGCGATGTTGTCCAATGAGTCTGTCAAATTAGTCAACTTTGACTTTAGGCTTCGACTCTCTTGCCCTGCTATAAGCCTGCTGCATTGCCCGGGTAAGTTTTTCGATATCCACCGGCTTTTCCAGAAAAGCGCATGCCCCGAGCTCAAGACAAAGCCTTGCGGCATCCTCTGAACCATGACCGGTAAGTACGATCACCTCGACATTGGGGTGTTTTTCCTTTACACGGCGCAAAACCTCCAGACCGTCTATCCCGGGCATTTTAAGATCCAGGACCATTACCTCGGGTTCATCTTCTTCGACAATCGACAGGGCTTCCTCTCCGCCGTAAACGACCGCCGAAGAATAATCACGCAGTTGAAGGCGCTCGGAGAGGGCCTCGACAAAGTCTCTTTCATCATCGACCAGCAGAACCTTGGACGGCAGAGGGAGATCGAAATCGAACTTGCGGTAGACGTCCGTCTGGTAGTATCCTGGCCCGACCTTGGTCTCCGCCTCCTTTACTCCGGCAACTCCAAGCGCCAGACTCTTCAACTCTTCTTCAAGTGAAGAGAGCATCATTACATTCTTGTTTATTTCCATTACAACTATGCCGTCTTTTGCCGAAACCGAAACGTCATGACCTGCCATTGCGAGTTTGACATTGACCTCGGAAGCGAGCGCAAAATCCGACACAGCCTTGAGAGAACCCTCCGATACCGCAAGAACGCTGCTCCTCAGATTGTCACATATGAGCCGAACCGCATCATCATGAGCAATCTTATTCATGGGTATGACCAAATCATAAAGCCCGGCGGCCCAAGGGTCTTGCAGCCGATGGAGATGTTCCACCCAAAGGACCAGAGACTCGTCGTCCCTGTGAATTTTTTTGGCGGCTTCCTTTTCAGATATCTTCTCCAGCCTGCACGCGAGGCTGCAACGATATCCAACATCAGCTATTATGCAGACGCTTAGAGCGTGTGATATTCGCCGGGGGACCATCAGGCTGCAGAGTCCGAACAGCAGGAAATCGTCTTCCTTAAAACAATCGGCAACGGCCTGACTCAGGCAGGCCAGGCTTCGCTCCTTTTCGTGCGTGAACTTATTGAAAATGGAGGCTTTCCCCCTCAGCGCCTTCCAGATTTTACTCTCTTCGACGTCGAACCTTTTGCTCGTCGCACTGACCAAAGTGGCATCGTCAAGATATTTGTAGCCCGTCTTTTCTATAACGCTCCGTGCGACTTCCTCAGCCCCGCAATAAGAACCGCAAAAAAGATTGACAACCGGCATGATCGCTTATCCCTTCTTATGGAGTTGTGGCGTATCATCAACCAAGCGGACCGAAAGAAGCGGACAGCTTTCAAGGCACTCCGTGTGCCCGCTGGCGTGTATTGACTCAACGGCATGGGAGATTGTCGAGTAGATATTGTTCTGCTCGATTTTTTCCAATAGATGGGTTCGCTCCATAACTGCGAGCACTTTCTCGTTGAGTCCGGCAAAGGAAATCCCATATCTGGCGCTCCTGACCCGATCCACGATGAGCGAGAGCATTTCCTCTCCAGAGGCGTCCAAATCGTTTATTCCGCTTGAGATAATCAGAATGTGTTTTAATTCCGGCATTGCGCGAATTCGCTCTGTTACCTTTTCTTCCAGGTAACCGGCATTCGCATAGAAAAGGGGGCCGTCGAAGCGAATCATCGCAATGTGCCTGCACTCTTTGAGGCCGTGGTCGCGGGCGCTCTGAAAAGACCTGTCCTCAGACATCGAAAGGGTGGTGACCTTCGGACGCATGCTCTTGTAGAGAAACACCCCTAGCGAGAGCGAAACGCCGACCATGATTCCCTCGTCAAGATGCGGGGCGGTAGCAAGCGTAGCCACAAAAGTGATTATGGACAAAAGCCCGTCGTACCATTGCGCCTTCCAGGCGTGAATGAAACCCGAGACATTTATCAGGCCTATAACCGCCATCATGATAACCGCGGCGAGGACCGATTGAGGCAGGTGGTATAAAAGAGGAGTAAAAAAGAGAAGCACTATGGCGGCGGTAACGCTGGTTACCACACTTGACAGCCCGGTTACTGCGCCTGCCTGGATATTTACTGCCGACCTGGAAAAGGAACCCGACACCGGATAGCTTTTCCCAAAAGCTCCTATAATGTTTGCTAAACCCTGGCCGATGAGTTCCTGGTTAGGATCGAGCCGCTGACCTGTTTTAGCGGCCATCGCCTTTGCAATCGAAATCGCCTCCATGAATCCGAGAAGGGAGATAATAGCTGCTATCGGAAGCAGCTTGAGCACCATATTCAAATCCAGCTTGGGAATGCCGAAACTTGGCAATCCGCTGGGTATTGCGCCGACAACACTCCCTCCTCCCATCATGACCACCGCTTTCTCATCCACCGATGAACTGCCCATTCTTACTCTCCAGATCGAACCGTCTCCTTTTGGCGCCCCGTCGGCTTTTCCAGATGGGATGTAATTCTTGTGCCCATCAGCCCCGGTTACTGAAGTAAAAAGAAAACACCTGATCTCCGAGCGCGTCCGTGTCATTTCCTCCCTGAGATCGGAACGCCTGTTATCGATCAAATCGCATTCATGTTTCATCTCCAGCGCCTTCATGGAGTGTTTGCCGTGTTCGTTCTCGGCTGCAGTAAGCATGAGAGTCAGATCGGCCCGTTTTGCGGCCAGTCCCGTCGACTCCTTTGAGGCTGCGTTGAATTTTTCTATGAGGTCTCTGCACTCGTTTGAAGCGATCGTCTCCACAGGCGCCTTGACGTTCTTTTCGTATCCGGTAGCCCATGAAATCACAGTGGTAACCATAACGGCGACAAGGACATAGGGAATTCGCCTGTTGATCCGCCTGAGCCCGTACATTATGACAAAAGCAAACACCCCCAACGCAAGTGTGGGCCAATGCGTGTACATGAACGCAGCCTTAATTACCCGGTAAACGGTCTCATAATAATGCTCCGCATCATCCACATAGACGTTGAACATCTTCGAGAGCTGGGAAGAAGCAATTATTATAGCCCCCGCGTTTGTAAATCCGTTTACAACCGGATGAGAAAGAAAATTCACTACCAGTCCGAGCCGGAGGATTCCCAGTGTAAGCTGGAAGATCCCAACAATGAGCGCAAGGAGGATGGCGTAAGCTATGAAACCACTGCTTCCGGCAGTGGCATAGGGTGACAAGGCTGTTGACGTCATCAGGGAAACGATCGCCACTGGGCCGGTTGCAAGCTGCCGGCTGGACCCGAATAAAGCCCCAATCAGCGGAGGAAGAAAGGCGGCGTAGAGGCCGTATTGGACCGGCATTCCAGCGAGTTGCGCGTAAGCCATCGATTGTGGAATCAGTACAAGCGCGACCGTCAAACCGGAGACGAGGTCCAATTTGACAGTGGAAAAATTTATAATCTTTACCCAGTCAATAAATGGAAAAACCTTACGAAGCATATACTATTCCCTCGCTGCATCTGGAAATGAAAAAGGAAAACCCGCCAACTCCAAAAGAGAGCGATTCATCGCGAAAATCATCAATTCAGGTTTTTCTGGTTACCTGCAATTTCCCTGCTGGCGTCTAAACCTTGAGATGAACGGTCATCGTAGTGCCCTCCCCTTCCTTGCTCCTGACCTCCAACCGTCCGCCAAGCCTTTTGATGATCCCATAGCTGATGAACATGCCCAACCCTGTCCCATGTCCTTTTGTTTTTGTCGTAAAAAAAGGTTCATACAAACGGCTTAGCGTTTCCTCCGACATCCCGCAGCCGTTGTCCTCAACCGATATTGAAAGAGTTTCACCACAATCACAGGTGCAGATCCTGATGCTTCCCTTATCCTTTACAGCCGCAAATGCATTGCTCAACAGGTTTAGAAAGACCTGCTGAAGCTGGCCGCGATCAGACTCAACTACAGGCAGATTCTCTGCCAGCTCCAGCCGAAGATCAAGATTTCGGTAGCCGGCCTCCTTTTCAACGAAACCCACGGTTTCGCGGACCACCTCATTTATGTCAACACTCTCGATGTGAGGCTCCATCCTGCGCGCAAACCCGAGCAGACGGTGCGTAATCGACCTGCACCGTTCCACAGAGTTGATAATCGCATCGGTCAAGGCGATAAATTTTTCCCTGTTCCGGAACTCGCTGTCCAACTCTAAGAGGTCCTTCATCAAACCGGCCTTCTCATTTATAATCGCCATGGGATTGTTTATCTCATGTGCGACGCCGGCGGCCAGCCGCCCGATGGATGAGAGTTTCTGGCTATGTTCGATTTCCCGGAAAGCGGCTTCACGCCTTTCCTCGCTTTCCCGCAACCTCTCTACGAGAAAGCCGGTCAGTTTGAATACAACCAGCAGGATTATCAGTACCCCAGTGAGAAACACATACAAGATTTCACTCTTTAACTTGTACCAGGACCTAAAAATTTCACCCCTGGGTTTTACGACCACGAGGGCATAGGGCGAGTTCTGGAAATAGGCGTATGCTACAAGGACCTCCCGGCCGAGTGAATCCGTCGTCTCGATGCAGTTTGGCTCGCTCGAAGACAAGGGAAGGCCGATTGGAAAATGGTCAAGAACGGCGCCGTAACTCCTGGTGGCGGTTTGCAGCGTGCCCTCCCTGTTCACAAGAAATCCATCGCTCTTCGGGTCCAGCCGCATCGAAGCTATCAGCTCGTCAATCGTGTGGGTATCGATGGTGGCCCGCAGAATCCAGTATTTTCCGCCTTCCACACCTCTTTGCACGGCCATTGCTATGTGCGGAAACCTGCGAAAACCCATGAAGACATCGCTGGTGTAGGCGCCCCTTGCTCTAACCTCATGAAACCAGGGCTGCCCGCTGTAATTGCGGCCCTTGAGATCGTAAGGGCCCACATAGCTCACCTGCACACCGTTTTCGTCTATCAAACCAAGATCTACAAAACCGCCGAACTCCTGTTTCATGACACGGAAAATGCGGTTTAATGTCCCCTGATCGGCCAATTCTTCAAAAGTATGCTCTGAACCGATAAAACTTACAGCCGAAAGCCGCTCGGCAAGAAACAGCTCCATTGAGTGCTTGCTCTTGTTCACCAGGACCAACAGCGGACTGACGATCTCCTGCCTCAACGTATTCCGGTACTGGTAAGAGTTTATCAGCGCCATTGATAAAAGCGGAATAACGGTGACCACTAGCATCAGAATGATGATACGTCTGCGAAGCAGACGATAAATTTCAGGAGAACCACCCTCCTCTGGAAATTCGAGCAAACTCAGTTTTTTGAGCCAACCCGACAAAGACATCTCACTCCTTCCGCCCATCAACTTGCACCGATCCGCCGGCAACCCCGGCGGTGGGACCGCCGGCCAAATTCGCCACTCAAACCTCCGGCGGCGGCAAGAAAAATCCCCCCTGCCCCTTTATGAAAAGAGGGGTGATAGGCCAGCCTTCTCATGGTTTCGAGTATCTCCAACCGGACATTAGTTGCTGTAGTGAAATGCGGTTTCCACGGGCCTTCGGAGACCAATTCTGAGCAAACTTCGTTCCATCACGCACACTTTCGTGCTTGGCCGTTATTTGCGAGAGTTTATCGGTGGGAAAATCGGGGCTAAACATAGAGTCCTGACTACTTTCAGTGACACTAACTGTAACTGGAAAGTTTCACGCTTCCTTCAGCAGACCACCCAGACGGTCTTGTCCTTCACCATGTGAATCACCCTGCTGCTGACTCGCCCCATTATGAATTCCTCGACCTTGGAAAGGCCCCTTCTTCCAACAATGATGGTATCGTAGCCACCTTTTTCAGCTTCATCTATAATAGCCTGTGCCGAATTGCTTATGCCGCGAGCGATCTTTTGGCTGATTCGGGCGGGATCAACGCCATGAGAAATCAGAATTGCCCTGGCTTTTTCAAATGATGGTCCCATCTGTGCCGCTGCATTGTCCAGTTCTTCGTCGATTTTTTCCATCGCAGTTTTATCCCCTTCGGAAGAGAATACTCCGCGCATGAAATTCCTGAAGCTGCGAAAGCTGCGAACGGCATGGAACAAAGTGATTTCCAGGCTCCTTGAGTTATCCACGACATCAGCAAGATGGGGCAGGCAAAGCATCGACTCTTCGGAACCGTCCAGACATGCGAGGATTCTTGCCGGCGGGCGGTCCCCCCCAACAACCCAAACGGGAATAGGCACAAGCCCCAGAATGTGCTCAGCCACCGACCCAAGCATAAAGTCCTTGAGGTCGCTAAGCCCTCGTCGTCCTACCACCAGGGTCTTATACCCGTTTTGGGATTCGGCGGCGATATCACGAGCGATTCCAACCTTTCTGTCATCAATTCTCAAGGTTATCGCTTCATTTGGAAACCCGGCATCCAAAAGAATCGTTCGGGCTTTTTCCATGAACTCCCGGATGGCCTTGTGCTGTTGCTCCTCCCAGGTTTCCACGCTCACCAACCTGTAGCTGTATGCGGAGGTTTTCTTTTCGAAATCGATGAATGATTCCGGGACCCGGGTAACAACATGAAACAGGACCACCTCGTACCGATCCCGATCTACAATGGAGGAGACGTACCTTACCATTTGCAGCGAGTGTTCGGACCCATCGTTTGCGACCAGTATTCTGTCCCGCACTGAACCGTTCATTTTGCTTCCTTCTTATTATGGTATGACTTTGATCCGGGGATTGAACCGGGAGCAACGGGGCCTGAGGACTTCGAGAGTATGACCGAAAAAATATCGGCGAGCAGTTTGCTCTTAAGTTGCTCACAAGATGCGTCGTTCAACATAATCATGTCTAGTTGGCGGGTGTGCATGAGCAGGTATCCCAGTATGCCGAGTTTTTCCTTCATCACCTCTAGATCGTAACCTTCCAGACGCGCGCTGACACCGTCGTCCTTTGTTTCAGTATGGAATTGGAACTCGTCGAGGATTGCGCCCACAAAGCTCGCTCGGCGCGAACGCCTCTCGTGGTCGGCAGCCCCGCCTTTAAAAACGAAACGGATGTAATTCTCGTTAGCCCTGTCACCGACAAGTGCTTCAATGGACGAAAAATGAAAACCGAAGCGAGAATTGAGACTGCAAAAATTTTTGGAAATCATAAAGTAATTACGATCCGCAAAGGGGGAAGGCATGGATGGATCGAGCGCCGGATTGGAGCTGGCCTCAATAAGGATTGACATGAAGCCCTTGGAATCAACTGGAGGAGGCCCTTGCCACGGCACGGCAACAATCCCCTTCCATAGCGCAAGCATGGGGATCGAACCGATATTGTCCAGATTCACGAACTTGCCCGGCACATCTTCCATGAATCCATCATCGAGGTTTAGTACCCACCACTGCATGGGAATCCCACACACCAACTGCTTGCTTGCCTTCTCCGAAAAGCGGTGATCCTTTCCGAAGTTGAACATCTCCATGACGGCTTTCTCATGACAGAACCGGGTTATATCGTGAAATGTCCGGCAGCCGGAGGGATTAAAATCCCGGGCCTCCGGATCGAGAAGATGAAGAGGGATAATATTCTCGGATACCTTCTTCAGAATGTCCAGAACAGGGGAGCCATCCATAAGACTTTTGGAGGTCACCTTATTTGCCGGCAGGGATTCGATTCTTCCCCTGTATACTCTAAGGCCGTCCGCATCGACAGTGACGGGCTGACCGTTTTTGAGCAGCTCGGTTGCGCTTTCGAGTCCCAGAATTGCCGGAACACCGAATTCTCTTGCCACATTGGCCAAATGTCCAGCCTCGGTACCCTGTTCGGCTACAAGGGCCGATGCCCGGCCGAGTAAGGCGGCCCACCGGGGCAGTGCCTGCTTTACCACAAGGACCGCTCCTTTGGGGAAAAGAAGTGCATCGCTCTCTTTTCTTACCACGAAAACGGGACCGTAACCGGCCCCCGGACTTGCTCTAAGACCGCCGGAAGCCACTACTTCGCTAGCCGGGACCTGGTAAGGCCCCCCGGGGCGTTGCGGAACCAAATTCTCCTGCCGCAGAGGCCGGCACTGAAGTATGACTATTTCCCCTTTTTCATCAACCGCCCATTCAATATCCTGTGGGTTCCCATAATGGTCTTCTATACGCAGGGCAATGCGCGCCAGTTCGATCGCGAAATCTTCGGTAATGGAAGCCTTCGAAGCCTCACTGCCGGCGATTTCAACCCGGCAGACACCTTCTTCGGGGTAACATACAAACTTTTGCAGCTTTTCCGCGATATGTTCTTCCGCTATTTGAAACGGCTTCCTGGAGATTACAAAGAGATCGGCCGCAATACTCCCATCAACTACCGATTTGGGCAAACCAAACACGGAATGAATGAAAATCCGCCCATCGCCCGCATCAAAGGGATTCCTCGAATACATCACACCACCCGCGACCGCGTCCACCATGGCCATGCACCCTACGCACATATCGACGTCTTCGTCACGAATTCCCCTGTTCAACCGGTAGACGATCGCCTGGGGGCTATACTTGCTTGCCGCTATTTCCTTATAAGCCTGTAAAAGATTGTCGGCGCTGACGTTCAATTCAGACCGGTACTGGCCGGCAAAGGAATTCAGTCCTGAATCTTCCCCGAGTGCGCTGCTGCGAATGGAGACTTTAACCCCCTGACCTTCTTTTCTTTCAAGTTCCCCATAAGCGGCTAAAATGGCACTTTTCAGATCGGCCGGGATCGCAGTTCGTATGATCTGCTGCTGAATTTGCGCGCTAAGCGAAAAAAGCGAAAGAAGCTGGTCCTTTTCGTCCGTCGGAGATGATTGCATAAGACGGTCGATTTCAACCTGAAGTTCACCGTAGTTTATCAATTCGCGAAATGCCCGCGAAGAAATTACAAATCCATCGGGGACATTTACGCCGAGATGATTACGGATTTCCCCAAGGTTGGCCATCTTGTTGCCAGCCTCATCAGATCTTGTTTTGTCTATTTCCGAAAGAACAATTGTGAGCGGTCCGGCGCCGATTTCTTTCCTTTGGGTGAGAATTTCAGAAATTCTGCCCTGAATCGATCTGAACCGGTCGTGGAGGTCCGAATACTTTCCCGGCGCCAGTTCATCCATACTCTTTATCATGCGAAAGACATTGACCGAGGCGGCTGTGCAGTTGGCGCGAATAAAGGACATTCCAAAAGGCGTTTCGCCTTTGCGGGCTTGCTCGATATCAGACATAATCTGGAGTGCCCTGTTATTGGCGCTCAGCAGAAGCTTGAAATTATGATACCTGGTCTGGAAAGCGGTGCGCAGAGCTTCGACGTCCAGCGAAGAGAGCGTCTTTTGCCTCTTCCATACCCCAAGTTTTTGAAGGCATCTGTTGATTATCAGGGTCCATCTCCCTGTTCCGGAGGCTGTTGAATGAGCCCCGGGGTGATTTTATGACATCAGTTCTCAAGAGGACCTGCCCGGTGTTCCCAGGAGATCGGATTTTTCATTAAGTGCTTTCTTTTTGCGGGCGTCCTGTATCTTGTACAAAAGTTGGTCGATTTCGACAGGTTTCATAAGATAATCAAATGCGCCGATATCCATGCCTTCGATTGCCACTTCCATATTAGCATGGCCCGTGAGCATGATTACTTCCATCAACGCGTGTCTTTTCTTTATTTCGCGCAAGGTGTCGAGACCGCTCATGCCGGGCATCTTTACGTCAAGGACCACGACATCCACAGGAGCTGCAAGGAGTTTTTCCAGTGCCGCTTCCCCGCTTGTTACGACATTTACGACCAGTTTTCTTTTCCGAAGCCGTTTAGCCAGAGTCTCCAGGAATTCGACTTCGTCATCAACAATCAGAACACTTATAGGTTCCACCTGTGCAGCCTCCTGAATCACCAAAAGCCTGTCTTTGATGTTTTCCACCACTTTATCTGGTCTGGCCGGCCGCTCCGGTATCCGGCTTCCGGTCCGGATAAAATCTTTTGAGCATATCGGCGATGGCTGTCTTCAGATGGTCGATATTGCCGCTCTTTTCAATGTAGATTTCTCCTTTGTCCTGATTAAAATCCCGTTGGCATTCTTCGGTCAGGAAAGTATGGATTACAACGGGCAAAGGAGGCCGGCGGTTCTTGGTTTTTTCAAAAATCTTCGAACTGTCTGCGTCCGGCATCTCGAGGTCAAACACGAGCAAGTCCACCCCTGGCTTACGATCGATTTCGGCAAGTATCCCGCCGCCATCCTCTGCGACAGCAACTTCGTAGCCTTCTGCCGAAAGCTCGCGGCGAAGAAAATCCCGCACGTTCCTGTTCCTGTCCGCAATCAATATTGTGAATGTCTTATTCATCTTTAATGACCATGGTATCCGGCAGCATAATCGACACCGCCTGATTTCGCAATAATCGCACAAATCGACCCCGGCCATCAAGCGCATCCTGAGCTATACTGATATGACCTGAATCAACATTGGGTCGCTGTTATCTTGACCAGGTGCACCGAACATGGACTCTGCTTTGCAAATTGGTTCGCGATTCCAGACGAAGCGCTAAGCCCCCTGTTACCCATCACTATGGCCTCGATATCCCGGGACTTAGCGAAATCGATGAGGGCATCGGGAATAGGAACCGTTGCAGACATGGACAGGGAGGCTCCTTTAACATCCGCCTGCTGGTCCCCGAGCACTTCGCGGGCGGTTTTGAGTACTTCATCAGCAAGCTTTTGGAGCATTTCCTCGTAACGCTCCCTCATTTCATGGTCTTCCATACCGTCAATGGAGGGCAACACGCTTATTACGTAAATTTCAGGCTGCTTCGCTTTAGCAAAATCTCCCGCAATTTCCAGGGCCTTGAGAAAGTGTTCGGTTCCATCTAACTGAACCAATATTTTCATACCAACCTCCACAAAACGGCCTGAGGAACACAAATCTTTAAACCTCCTGCTTAACCTTGGCCTTTTGCATGCTTAGCCCAAGACCGTCGAACAGGTAGAAAATCCCAAAGCCCCACCACATGGTGTAGAGCACGTAGAAGACCAGCAGACTCGTTGCAGTGAAGGCCTTCCCGGAAATGCTCTCGGGGTCGATCTTGTAAAAGTTGTAGGCCGGTTCGATGCCCTTTTTCATGACCTCCAAGATGAGGTTGGACTGTCTGGTATTTTTGGCTTTCTGGAGTTCTTTCGTGGCACGGTTCAAAGCACCCCACCAGATCGCCATCACCTCTTTTTCATCCATTGCGTACTTTTGTCTGAGTTCATCCCCCTTGTTAAAATACATGGAATTGGAGTCCTTCAGGACTGCTTCCAGCAGTTTTGCAAGATTTCCTTTTATCCGCAGTTCAGCGCCATTCGAGGTAGTAGCCGGAGCGGCCGTTGCGAAAATCTTTGCAGCCTTTGCTGCCTGCTCGGGATTTTCCAGCTTGACATTGACCGCAAGTTCCTCTTTTTCAGCCTGCTTCAAGCCGGCGCTGAGTTCAGGAACAAAGTAAGAGGAGCCTTTAGCCAGTTTATTAAAAAGGGCATCCGAATACTCGAGGCCATTTCTACCTTCGCCGAAAACAGGAGAGAAAATAAGGGCGAGAATCCCAAAGAAACTTATCCCAAGCACCAAACCTGTACTCATTGTCTTTCGATTTCTGATCAGCATTTTTATATCTCCTCTGTCCATTTTTCTAAACGGCCGGCTTAATTGAAACTTTCGGGATCATCGTCTCTTCCCTGAGGAGCGCCAAATTACTAAAGAACTTGGTCACCATCCACAACCCGAAAAAGGCGACAACAATCCAGAAAAGGATGTTGCCCACGAACTCGATATTGGCAGTCAGGGGTTTTGGAAGGCTAATAAATTCAAGTTCAACCATCTTTCTGGGAAGCGTTGAAACCCGGTTTACAAACCCGGCCAGAATGGAGACAGCATAAAAACCGCGGATATGGATTCCTTTTACTACCTTTGTGGTAAGGGCGCCCATTTGAATTCCAATCAGCGATCCGACCAGCATACCCATCGCAAGGGAATAGAAAACGTATCCATATATGGCATATTGAACGATAGACGCCAGACCCGCAGTGAAGATGATCTGAAGAATATCGGTCCCAACCGTAGTCATGGAAGATACGCCGAATACATAAACAAACATGGGAAAGGTAACGAACCCCCCTCCAACGCCCATGATGGAGGCAAGAATGCCCACAACTGCACCACCGGCGGCAATGATAACCCAGGAAATCCTCTTGCCTCCGGGGACAAAATCCTCATCGAAGTGGATCATCGGCGGGATGTTTACCGATTGCAGTTTCACTGCGAAATTGGTAGTGCCGGAAGTAGAGGGACCGTGAGCGCCTCCTCCGGCCGCTGAAGGACCTTTTCTAGCTTTGAGAAAATCAAAGAGGGCGTAAAAACCAAGAAAACCGAGCAAAATGGAATAAATCAGGCTGATGAACCCCTCGCTCAGCAGAGGATTGGTATTATACAAGAACCTGTTTATCGCTCCTCCCACAAAAGTGCCTCCCCCGGAGCCAACCAGAAATGCTATTGCGAGTTTAGGGGAAACATTTCCGAGTTTCTTGTGGACGGTGGTGCCCATAATGGCCTTGGCAAAAATGTGAAAAAGATCGGTGCCGACAGCCAGAATGCCCTTTACACCCGCAGCCATAAGAGCGGGGGTAATGATAAATCCGCCTCCTGCCCCGATACACCCGGTGATCAGTCCGGCAGCAAGGCCGATGGCCATTGAAACTAAAAATATGGTCGGCGAATAGAACGCAGGAGCGTAAGCCTCTTTTCCGCCTAACAGGGGGAGCGTAAGCCTCTTTTCCGCCTAACAGGGGGGCTGCCTCAAGCAAAGACACAACCAGGATCGGCGCCAGCAGCAGAAGTAAAAACAAGAGTTTCCTGCGATTTTTGATAATGGACATTGAAACTTCATAATCCCATTGGGCATGCGCAATGGACGAAGCCTTGAGAAACTCGTAAACCAGCCTTGGACCACCCATTAGGAAAACCTCCTTTTGATGAATCAGACAATGTAAAACCAGCTCCAATTCGAAACGACCGCATCTACTTAAAAATCAGCTCTAAGGCGATCCGCAACATGCATGCCAACGCCACGTCCATGAACTGATCCGATAACATATCGAATTATTTAATTATTTGTAAGCTGTCGCTTTGGGATGGTTCAAGGCGATGATCGGGAAAGTGTCAGCATTTTTTACAGAGTGTAAAAATTAAAACCGGAAGCACTATCAAAGTCAGAGACAGGTTCAAGGTGATCGACCGGGGATCGAAACCGTCCCCGTACCAGCTTATGCCTTGTGCTCAGGCCTTTTTCCTGCACTCGATGAGTTCAGTCTACAACTAAAGTTGTATAAAAATGAGCCTAAAGTTGTATTTCGCTTGCACTTGGATCAGCCTATATTAGTAATCAAGATGTTTGTGCTCAATCAGTAAATTGAGCGAGGGCAAGACTCATAAACCGTACTCGATGACGGTTTAATTATGGATTGAGAAGGTTGCACCATGCCTGAGCAGATTCCCAGGGAGAGAAGAAAGTTCAAACGATACGCAGCCAAAGATGGAGCAATGGCCATCCTCGTTTCAGCCGACGAAGACCATCTGAACCTGTATCGCATAGTCAATATCAGCAGGGAAGGTCTTGCCTTCGAGTACAAGTCTTCTTTAGGTCAGGAGGGTGCTCTATCCACGATGGAAATTATGGGAATTTACAGGCCGGCCTTCTGGATCCGGGAAGTTCCTTACCGAATCATCTTTGATCACGAGGGTAATCCTGAAGCTGCGGACAATATCAGCACAAGGCGTTGTGGACTCGTTTTCGGAAAGCTCTCGAAAGAGCAAATTCGTCTTTTGGGTGAATTTATACGGAAGTATGCCTTTGTAAAAAGAGCCTGGTCACTCAAACGAAGAATTAGGTTCGGGCCTCCATGCCACGACCTTGGTCAACCGGAAGAGCAGGCTCGCGATCAGAGGATTGCAAAGGTTGGAAAAACAGATCTTTGTGCCTGAGATAGCCCTCAAGGGTAAAGAATGGAGTGATGTTATGCTCAAGAAAACCGAGATCATGGAAAAGGCAAGAGTAGTGCCCGCTCTCCATGATGAAATCTTCCGCACCGAAGAGTCTCGCTATTTTCATCGGTTGCATGGAGTTCTGCTTGTTGCGCAGGGCTTGAGTTGCCGGCAAGCCGCAAGACTGCTTGGAGATGCCCCCAGAACAATTGCTTATTGGGTACGTAGTTTCGAAGATGAAGGTCTCGCCGGTTTG
>OMOE01000092.1 GCA_900290365.1 Syntrophobacter sp. SbD1
GAGCACCATGAGCGGAAGGAGCACCGGCATGATCGGGTACGTGGACGCCCGCATGATCAGGAACAAGATGGTTGGATGGAGCAGCAGGGAGGTCAGACCAGCGTGATAGCCCGCCGAGATTGCGAAAAAGAGGGCGGGACGCTGCCACCCCATTCGATATACCAGCGTCACCGAGACGAGGATGACGGCCTGGACGAGGAAGAAAAGTACGCCATGCAGAGTAATGCTTCTCTCGAGAGTTCCTTTGGCCGGCATCACGGGGAATCTAGGCCTCTGGAATGCCCCTGTCAAGGGACAGGATTCGGCGACATTCCGCTCTCGCAGAGTTCAGGCGTTGACGAAACCCACGCGAACTATAAGATGCACCCATGACTTTGCCCATGATCCTTACGTGGGGGAGGATCGCCATTGCGCCCCTCTTTTTCCTGTTTTTCGAGCTGGCAGATGCTCGTGGGGCGCCCCTGCTCGTGGGAGTCTGGGCCACTTTTCTCCTTATCGAGCTGTCTGACCTGCTGGATGGCCACTTTGCCCGCAGCCGCAGGCAGGAGTCCGACCTGGGGAAGGTCCTGGATCCGTTTGCGGATTCCTTGAGCAGGCTGACCTATTTCGTCGCGTTTGCGGGAGCGCGCATCATGCCGCTCTGGATATTGCTTATCCTTATATATCGCGATATTACGGTAGCCTATATCAGAGTGATGGTTTCCAGTTCTCAGGTCTTGATGCCTGCCCGTCTGAGCGGGAAGCTCAAGGCCTGGGTCTATGCCTTCGCGGGGGGCTGCGGTATTGTCGTGCTTTCGGTGAGGAAACTTGGCCTGTTCCTCGACTATGCATCTCTCATTCAAGGAATCGCTTTCGTGCTTTTCATACTGGCCGCGCTGGTGGCGCTGTGGTCTTTAGCCGATTATGCAGTTTTCTTTTTGAAGAATTTTCGCAAATCTAGTTGACATGATTGTTCACTCGAAGTTATACTAACACTTGCCTCAAGGGTAGTACTCAACTCCGTCTACATATCGAGCGGGGAAGTAGCGTCTCTGGGCCGATGTCGCGTCAAGCGGCCTCGTGATCTTTGACAGTGAAGGGAAGGGGAGAATGAGGTGAGCGGGTCCGTCACTATTGAGGGTAACCTTGGTAGGGGCGAAAACGCGTGATACGGCGTCGCAAAGTCAGCGAGGCGTCGGAAGCGCGTGAGAACGAAGTATAAAACCTGCCCGCAAGGGTAGGTTCTATATCATGGAGAGTTTGATCCTGGCTCAGAACGAACGCTGGCGGCGCGTTTTAAGCATGCAA
>OMOE01000093.1 GCA_900290365.1 Syntrophobacter sp. SbD1
CACGAAGATAAGGGCCATGCTGGATGGGGATAAAGCGGGGCATCGTAGCGGCAACGCTACCTCAAAGCAAATTCCGTGAAGGTGGTCAACCGAACAATCACAAGCCCGTCAGTCTTTTGATTTTTTCTCAAAATTTTGCCCCCTGTCGTAAGCAACTGTTGTCTTCGCTACTGAAGAATCAAATCGAGAGGAAAGTGCTCGACAACATTGGCAGAGAGAAAAGAGAGAGGACAAAGTAGTTTTTAAAGGATCTCATTTATTATTCATTGCGTTTTCTCCGTGAGCTCTGAAGCCTCTGGGATGGGAGTCTTTCCCGGTCCCGGCGTGTTTGGGCCAGGTTTATTTCAGGCGGTAGTATTCTTCCATGATCGTGGGGCCCGCGCTCGTCCCGATACGCTCAGCTCCTGCGTCGACCAAGGATGTGAGAGCGACAAGGTCCCTGATCCCGCCCGACGCCTTGATCCGGCATACGGAGCCGACGATCGTTTTGATAAGCCGGACATCCTCTACGGTAGCCCCGCGGGGTCCGAAACCCGTTGACGTCTTCACAAACTCGGCACCGGACCGCATCACGGTCTCGCAGAGACGGATGATCTCGTCTTCGGTAAGGCGTCCGGTTTCTAGAATGACCTTGTGCACTTTCTTCGGCGTCATGGCGATGATGTTTTTGATGTCCACTTCCACCGCATCGAACCTTCCCGACTTTACCATGCCAATGTTGATGACGAAATCAATCTCGCTGGCGCCGTTCTTCATGGCTTCCATGGCCTCAACTATCTTCACCGTCGTAGTACTGGCTCCAAGAGGGAAGCCTACGACCGCACAGACTTTCACCAACGTGCCATTCAAAATTTCCCGGGCCCGCACCACATTGCAGCCGTTCACCACCACCGAGGAAAAACCATATTTTTTTGCATCTTCACAGGCCGCGAAAAGATCATCGAGCGTTGCTTCAGGTCGGACCAACGTGTGGTCGATCAACTGAGCTAACTGGCCTGCATCTTGGAACATGCATGGACCCCTTTCCTGTACGTCTGATGCAGAAGGGCTGTGATGGGACCCGGTCTGCCGCCGCCCACCCTCTTCCTGTCGATAGTGGTGACGGGCATGATTTCCATGGTCGTGTTCGTGATGAAACACTCGTCAGCGGTAAATAAACTCCCGGGCAAGATAGCTGTCTCCCTAACAGGGATCCTTTTCCTCTTCGCAAGGCGCAGCACAAA
>OMOE01000003.1 GCA_900290365.1 Syntrophobacter sp. SbD1
GGAGGGCAATACCCATTCTTTGAGTTGCATCCAGTTCCGGATGCGAACGAAACCATCGGCGGGTTCCTTGCGGTTCCAGGGCTGATCGAACATAAAAGGCTCTATGCCGGCCTGTTTCAAATGCCGGCAGGTATCGGCCCTGTCTTCGACAAAGTAGCGAATTTTAAGTTCATTAAGGATATCGAGTTTGGCTTCCGGGGCCCCCGAGGCTATAACCGTTATTTTTTCAGGAGGTACATGGGGCAAAATAGTGTAGATCCATTGCGTAATGGACTCTGCGCGGGTACGGGCCGTGACGAACAGAAGAGGCGCAGTTGCGGCGAATTGGGTTAGCACTTCAGGGGCGCACTGAACTGGCGGGATCGTCTTAGTGTTTTCTTCATCGAGGGTAAGGTCAATGAGGTCGTCAATGATCTCTTTTCCCAGGTCGAGGCATTCGTAGAGGTTGTAACAGAGCATGTCCTGCTTGGAAAGTCGAGTGAGTCCGTACTTCTCGTGTGCGAGCCTTACGAATACGGCCATCGTGTCGGCTACCACCCCGTCAATATCGAAGGCGAGCAGGCGGGGATCTATCAGGTCTCTCATTTGTTTTCTTCCGTACGGCAGGCCAAAGCGGGTTCATCGAATCGGAAAGTAATCTCGTATACGCTTTCATCCAAGGTGGAATGCACAGCGTAACCGACGTTATTGAACACCGTTAGCATGCCCCTGTTAGAGGCAAGCACGAAGGCCATAAATCCTGTAATACCCTTGGTTTTTGCTATTTCGCACAAATAATGGAGCAGGAAGGTCCCGATTCCCTTGCCTTGCCAATCGGATGCGACCGCAAAATCGACTTCGGCAAAGTTGGTCTTCTGGTCCAGAATGTACCTGCACATACCTATGATCTTTTCTGCGCCGATTTCTCCTGTAACGGCCGCAATCGCCATTACGTGCTCGTAATCGATATTGCACATGGCCTGGATGTTTCTATGCGGAAAGGCCTTCATTGCGGAGAGGAAACGAGTATAAATGTCTTCAGACGGCAGCGAGTAGAAAAACTCCTGGAGCACCCGCTCGTCAGTCGATTTCATAGGACGGAAAAAAAGCTTCTCATTTGGCGGAAACACCTGCCAGGTTTCCCATTGGCCCGGGTAGAGGGGGTCGTAAATGGGCGGAAGGACCTGGTCCTCGTAGACATAGTGGATGTTTTTGGCCTCGGCGAGCAACTGTTGGCGGAATCGCGGATGGGCAATGTTGATGAGTGCAAGCGCACGTTCGCGGATGGTCTTGCCATGCAGGTAGGCGATTCCGAATTCCGTAACGATGTAGCGTATAGTGCTGCGCGGGCAGATAACACCGGCCCCGTTTGTAAGATGGCTTACAATTCGCGACTTGCGTCCATCGGGGCTGGTGGACGGCAAAACGATTATAGTCTTGCCCCCGTTCGCACTCGATGCCCCGTGCATAAAATCCACGTAGCCGCCGATTCCGCTGTAAACCTTGTGGCCTATCGAGTCAGCGCATACCTGTCCGCTCAGATCTATTTCCAGCGCCGAATTGATCGCCACCATCCGGTCGTGCCGGATTATGAGTTTGCGGCTGTGCACATATTCTGTCGGGTAGATTTCGACTTCCGGATTATTGTCCACAAAATCGTAGAGTTCTCTGCTTCCCATGCAGAAGCTCGCGACGATCTTCCCCTGGTTCACGGTTTTACCTAGCCCGGTTACGGCCCCGCTGCGAATGAGATGCAGGTGGGAATCGGTGAGGACCTCGGTAAGGATCCCAAGGTCCTTTTTTGATTCTAGATATCTCAGGACCGAATGGGGGACCCTTCCGATCCCGGTCTGAATCGTCGAGCCGTCCTCGATCAGTGCGGAAATGTATTTGGCTATCCGCTCGGCGACCGCGCTCTGCGCCGGTAAAACGATCTCGATCAACGGCTCGTCATACGCCACGCTGTATTGAATCTGAGATAAGTGAAGGAAACTGTCTCCGAGCGTGCGGGGCATGTGGCGATTGACCTGGGCGACGACAACACTGGCCGATTCGACGGCGCTTTTGTCCGTGCCTACCGATATTCCCATAGAACAAAACCCATGTTCATCGGGGGGCGAAACCTGGACCAATGCAATGTCGATCTTCCAGAGAGGTTCTTCCCGGAAAAGTCCGGGTATGGAAGAAAAATAGATGGGGATGTAGTCGGCCAGACCGTCGTTGACTGCGTCTCTGGATTTTGGCCCGACAAAAAAGGTCTTGAGCCGCGCGTTTTCCTCGAAGCGCTTCCAGTCATCAGGGAAAGACCCCATCGACATATTCTGGATTATTTCGATATCGCGGTGCCTGGGCAGAAGTTCGATCAAAGAACGGACCAGGTGCTGAGGTTCGCCGCAGGCGGAGCCGATATAGATCCGGTGTCCGTCTCGCAATATTTCGCGCAGTATCTCGACCGAGCCGCGTTTTTTTTGTCGAGCTCGAGCGGTCCATTGTTTCATAAATTCTTATTCTCCGCTTTTGCGCTTCTCTGCTCCTCTGCTAAATGCAGCCAAGCCACCCTAGCCAAAGTTTTTTTATACCATATACAAGGGGAAAAGGGATTACTTTGTATTTTCTGCGATCTTGCAGTCGCAATGTAGTTCGAATTGAAGTATTTGTCTTCTGAATGTAGGATAGTAGCGGGCCGCCGATAAAGGCAAAAGTAAAAAGGCAAAAACTCAACGGATGTTATGATACCGATTGACGAACAGGCAAACTGATGATGCGTATCGCAATGGCGCAGATCGATCCTTTTGTTGGGGACCTGGAAGGCAACACGCTCAAGATATGCGAATTTATCGAACGAGCGAGAAAGGCCAATGCCGAACTGGTCATCTTCCCTGAATTGTCCATAACTGGTTATCCGCCGCGTGATCTGCTCGATAAGCGCGGCTTTGTGGCCGACAGCATGCGTTACTGGGAGCGCATAGCAAATGCGGGAAAAGGCATAGGGGTCATTTTCGGAGCGGTTTCCGTCAATGAGGGGTCCGGGAAGCCTTACCACAATTCCGCTCTGTTTTATGAGGATGGCAAGCTCCTCGGCATAGCCCATAAAATGCTTTTGCCTTCATACGACGTCTTCGATGAGGAAAGATATTTCGAACCCGGTAAAGCCGCCAAATGGTTCGATTTCAGGGGCAGGCGGATCGGCATTACGATTTGCGAAGACGCATGGAATGTCCCCGGTTATCTTCCCGGTCCCCTGTATGATGACGATCCGGTCTGTGATTTGGCGAAAGTCCCGGTCGATCTGATTGTAAACATCTCCGCGTCTCCCTATCATGTAGGTAAGATCCGCTGGGTTGGTGAACTTCTGAAAAGACAGGCCGCCTGTGCCGGCGCCCCGTTAGTTTATGTGAACCAGGTTGGGGGCAATGACGAGCTGATTTTCCAGGGCCACAGCATGATCTGGGATGAAAAGGGCGGTCTTCGCGCAACAGGGCCAGATTTTGCGGAGGACCTGATCGTCTGTGACATGGGCGGCCCCACTTGTGAAATGCATCCGGCAGACTGCGACAATATCTCGGAAGTGATCGGCGCACTTACGCTGGGTTTGCGCGACTATGCCCTTAAATGCAATTTCAAACATGCAGTTGTTGGACTGAGCGGCGGTATCGATTCCTCGCTTACGGCCTGCCTGGCCGCAATCGCGCTGGGCGCCGAAAATGTTCTCGGGGTGGCGATGCCTGGGCCGTTTAACTCACCGGAAAGCCTCTCCGATGCGCGTGAACTGGCTGCCCGGCTGGGAATCGGCTTTGAACAAATCTCGATAAATGAGCTTTTTTCGACCGCGCTGAAGTCTTTAGAAAATATTTTCGGCGATTTGCCCCATGACTTTAC
Organism: Syntrophobacter sp. SbD1; assembly: GCA_900290365.1. Lineage (GTDB taxonomy): Bacteria > Desulfobacterota > Syntrophobacteria > Syntrophobacterales > Syntrophobacteraceae > SbD1. Next base: position 3,859 of record OMOE01000003.1, read on the forward strand.
AGAGGAAAACCTCCAGGCGCGCCTGAGGTGTATGGTGCTGATGGCAATTTCGAACAAGTTCGGCCGACTGCTTCTTACGACGGGCAACAAATCAGAAATTGCCGTAGGATATTGCACGCTTTACGGAGATATGAGCGGAGGGCTTGCGGTGTTGGGCGACGTTCCCAAAACGATGGTCTATGAGCTTTCCCACAGGCTCAACGACGAACACGGCTGGATACCGGATCATGTACTCACGCGCGCTCCTTCGGCAGAGTTGCGGCCCAACCAGACCGATCAGGATACCCTGCCTCCCTATGAGATCCTGGATGCCATTCTGGCTGAATATGTCGAGCAGCGCCTTCCTGCAAAGGAGATAATAGCCAAGGGGTTCGACAGGGAAATGGTAAACTGGGTGGTAAGGCGGGTCGTACTTAATGAGTACAAACGCCGGCAGGCGCCTCCAATATTGAGAGTCACAACAAAAGCGTTCGGCATCGGCAGGCGAAATCCGATTGCGCAGGGATATGTCGAGAGCTGAAGTACATTTTTGTAGTTTTTCTTCCTGAAGCATTTCTAAAAGAGGTTTTGGCCCAAAGCAGGAGAGCAAAAATGAAAAAAATCGAAGCCTACATCAAGCCATTCAAACTCGACGACGTGAAAGAAAAGCTGACGAGCTTGGGAATCAAAGGAATGACGGTACTAGAGGTTAGAGGTTTCGGGCGGCAAAAGGGGCACACGGAAGTCTATCGTGGCGCTGAGTACGTGGTTGATTTTCTGCCTAAGATTAAGATAGAAGTGGCTGTTGCCGACAGGCAGGTCGCAGAGATAGTGGCCGCAATTCGTGAGTCGGCAAATACCGGTAAAATAGGTGATGGCAAGATTTTTGTCATACCTGTTGAGGATTGTATTCGCATCCGGACCGGGGAGACAGGAGACGATGCGCTTTAGAAGCGCGTCACGAGCATAGGATCGCTGTGCCTTCTTCGCTCTGTGAGCCGCGAGTATAGAACAAATTATGGTTATACGTTCCAATTTTACTCGAAAACTAAAAGATCTGCGGGATCATTTCGTTCAGGAATCCCGTACGGATGTTCCCGGACTGCTGTCCGCGCGCACCTATTCCTCCAACTTGCAGGAGGCACTGGGCAACGCGTTGAGCGAAGCACCACGTGAAGGCTGGGCACTGCTTGCTGTTGGCGGGTTCGGACGGGGCGAACTGAGTTTTGCCTCCGACCTCGATCTTCTCTTCCTTTATAAAAAGCGGCTCCCGTCATTCCTGCCCGAACTTGTACACGATCTAGCGTACGGCTTGTGGGACAGCGCCTTTGAAGTAGGGCATGCCACGGCTTCGGTCTCGATGGTCCGCGATATGGTTCAGAACGATTTCTCCATTCTGACCAACTACCTGGAAGCGCGTCTGATCGCAGGCGACGCCGAGTTTTTCAGTGAATGGAAGAGGTCCTTTCCGAAGTTGTTCGGCAACCCGAACAGACGGCGATTTCTCCAGAATTTGACTGCATACAGGGAAGCCAGGCTCCATCAGTATGGTGAAAGCCCATACCTGCTGGAGCCTAATGTCAAGGATGGAGTGGGCGGTTTGCGCGACCTGCACACGATCAGGTGGGCCGGAATCGTCTATCTTCAAGATCCCTCGCTTGAAGCAATTCTCAAGAATGAGTGGTTAATGGACAAAGAGAAGCTCTGGCTCGACCAGTCTTACGATTTCCTGTGGCGGGTCAGGCTTCAACTGCACCAGTTGAATGGAAGAAGGCAGGACCGTCTGCTATTCCCTGAGCAGGAACAGATTGCCGGGCGAATGGGCTGCATGGCAGGCGCCGAAGGTTCCGCCGTTGAAGCTTTCATGCGTTTGTACTATCGCAATACTTCACGAGTTCGCAGGACGATCTCCTTTTTTCTGGAAAGACTTGAAGAATCCCAGAAAAGATTTCGCGGATTCCACCTGCGCAGGCGAATCCTGGCCGGTCCTTTTCTGCTGGAAGACAAGCATCTTCACTTTATGGAACCGGAATGGGTAAAGAAAAAACCGGCTCTGCTAATGAGATTCTTCTGGCAGGCGGCGCGTTCCAAAGCTCATTTTCACCATCACGCGGGAAGAATTATTCGTGAAAATCTGGGTGGCTTTGGAGATCGTGAAAGGCGCAATCCCGAGATCATAGACCAGTTTTTTGACATTTTGCTGGACCCTCAGTACTCGTTTCAGGTCCTGAAGACCATGATGGAAACGAGTTTTCTCCAGGCGTTCCTTCCTGAATTCTCAGAAGTAAGATACAGGGTTCAAAATGACGTCTATCACGTTTATACGGTCGACGAACATTTGCTGCGCACGGTTCGCGAACTTCATCTGATCGAAACGGGCGAGGGCGAGGGCGAAGAGCCGTTGAAAAGCGCAGGAGAGCTGCTGGGTTCCGAGGACCGGCGGATACTCTACCTGGCCGGGCTTCTACACGACATTGGGAAGGGGCAGGGAAAGAACCACTCGATGCGCGGCGCTATATTGGCCGGGGAAATCGCGGAAAGGATGGGGTTGAGCGACGGGCAAAAAAATCTGCTCTGTTTTCTTATCGAACATCACCTTATTCTTGCCGAAACTGCACTCAAGCGGGACCTGATGGAAGAAAAGCCTATAGCGCGGTGTGCAGTAACAATCAAAGACCGCCGACGGCTGCTTATGCTCTATATGCTGACGGTCGCCGACAGCCGCGCCACCGGTACACAGGCGTGGAACGCATGGAAGGCGTCTCTTTTAAGAGATCTCTTTTTTAAAATTGACAGACTGCTGCTGCGACCGGACCTCGAACCGGAAGCTGTTGAGGCGCGCGCCGCGCAAACGCAGGAAAAAGTTTTGGCGCTTTTGCCCGACGGCTCGGAGAGCGAAATGCTTAGCGGATGGATGGAGAAGCTGCCTTTCAGGTATCTGCTTTCTCAGCAGCCCCGTGAGATTCTAAAACATTACGGCATGGAAAAGGAACTTGCCAGCCGCTCTGTTTGCTTCAAGGCCGAACCCGTTGAAGGCGAGATGTGGCAGACTACGATCGTGACACGCGATCGGCCGGGACTTTTTGCCCTGATTGCCGGTGTTCTGTGGGCAAGAGGTTTGAATATCCTCGCGGCTGATATCTACACTCGCGAGCCGGGAGTAATCTGCGATATCCTGCGGGTCGACCGGATACCGGACCCCCTTCATCCTGACGAACTGTGGGTTAAGGTGGAAACCGACCTGGTTCGCGCCCTTGCCGGTTCAACCTATTTGGACGAACTGCTTGAAAGCAGAAGGCCGTCGATCCTGGAGTCGAAGTCCCATCCCCGCAAAGAGGATAAAGTCATAATCGACGAGGAAGCCTCCGATTTCTACACACTGATCGAAGTATATACCTGGGATAGGCCGGGCGTGCTGCACTCGATCACCAACGCCCTGTTCGAGCTAGAAATAAATATTCAGCTTGCCAAGATATCGACACCCGGGGCGCAGGTTGTCGATATCTTTTATGTGACCGACTTGAGCGGCGAAAAGCTGATGAGCTACGACAAGCACGAACAGTTAAGAGAAAAGCTCCTTGAGTGCCTCTCGGCCTGCTGCTGATTGTGGTGTGCGCCGGAGGTACATTTTTGTTCAAAACATAATTGAATTCCCGGATAACAAAATTGACTGAATTTCCGGGTAATTAGAGTTCTAATAATCCCTTGTGTATGGTATTCGATGTTTTTTAGGCTCTTTGCGTAACAAAAATGTTTGTTCCGGGCGTCCTGATCATAGGTGAGAGGATGCCGATTTCAGGTTCGGCTTTGATATACCCTGGAGCTGAGAGCGCCCTGAAGGCGGATAGTAAGAAAATTGTTGACGTTGGCAAGCAATTTGCCTAGACATGTCGGATTGAGGTATTCAACCCCAATATCGATAACCCAAAGGAGGGAAATATGACCCCAAAAGAGGTACTGGCCTTTGCAAAAGAAAATGATGCCAAGGTTGTGGATTTCAAATTCATGGACTTTATCGGGATTTGGCAGCATTTTTCAGTTCCAATCGGAGAGTTGGGCGAAAGCGACTTCGTAGCCGGCTATGGTTTCGATGGGTCGAGCATCCGTGGATGGCAGCCGATTCACGCCAGTGACATGCTGATCATTCCGGACCCGGCAACGGCGGTTATGGACCCGTTCATGGCCCATCCGACTCTTACGATGATTTGCAATATAGTCGATCCGGTGACGATGGCAAGATATACGCGCGACCCCAGAAATATCGCTCAAAAGGCTGAAGAATACCTCAAGTTCACAGGGATCGGCGACATGGTCTGGATCGGTCCTGAGGCTGAATTCTTCATCTTTGACGATATTCGCTACGACAGTTCCTACAACTACAGCTATGTCTACATAGACTCTGTCGAGGGTCAGTGGAACACCGGAAGGGCTGAGGGTCCCAACCTTGGATACAAGCCACGCTACAAAGAGGGTTATTTCCCTGTGCCCCCGACTGATTCGCAGCAGGACCTCCGTACCGAGATGATCCTGACGATGCAGAAAGTGGGCATCCACGTGGAATGTCAGCACCACGAAGTCGCCACTGCCGGTCAAGCTGAAATCGATATGAAAGCGGCCCCGCTGGTGAAGATGGCCGACAACCTGGCCTGGTACAAATATGTTATAAAAAATGTGGCGCGCAAACACGGCAAGACTGTTACCCTTATGCCGAAGCCGCTCTTTGGCGACAACGGCACAGGCATGCATACTCATTTGAGCATCTGGAAAGAAGGCAAGCCGCTGTTCGCCGGCGACAAGTATGCAGGTCTTAGCCAGATGGCTCTTTGGGCCGCAGGCGGAATTTTGAAGCATGCCCCGGCGCTTTGCGCCATCACCAACCCGACCACAAATTCCTACAAGAGGTTGGTGCCCGGGTATGAAGCTCCGGTGAACCTGGCCTATTCGAGCCGAAACCGCAGCGCAGGTATTCGTATCCCCATGTACTCGGCGTCTCCGAAGCTAAAACGCCTCGAAGTCCGCTTCCCCGATCCTTCATGCAACGGCTATCTCGCATTTAGCGCGCTCCTTATGGCTGCCCTTGACGGTATCGAAAACCGTATCGACCCGGGTCAGCCGCTCGATGCGGACATCTACTCCTTGAGTCCGGAAGAGTTGGCTAAAGTTCCCTCCACTCCGGGTTCGCTCGATGAGGCTCTCAAGAACCTTGAAAAAGATCACGAGTTCCTGCTCAAAGGCGACGTCTTTACTCAGGATGTCATCGACACGTGGATCGAATACAAAACCCTGAACGAAGTGGACGTTGTACGCATGCGGCCTCATCCGATGGAATACAAACTCTACTTCGACATATAAAAACTGCAATTAGGAATTAGGAATTACGAATAAATAGCTACTGAATTGAGAGTCCCCCCGGTTGGAATAAGATTCCGGCCCGGGGGATTTTTATTTTCGATAGGATCATAGGTGATTATGAGGAAAGGAAATTTATTCTCTTCAATCCCGGACCGATTGGCCGAGGAATTTTTCGAAACACTGGTAGATTCTGGAAGGGTGAGGATCGAAAGGATCATTTCCGACTCTCATGCTTCGCCGGAAGGTAGCTGGTACGATCAGAACGAGAACGAGTGGGTCTTTTTGCTCAAAGGCAGCGCCGGACTGAAATTCGAGGGGAATGATGAAACGTTGGTTTTGAAACCCGGGGACTGGGTCGATATTGCTGCCCATGTGAGGCACCGGGTCGAATGGACAGATCCGGTGCAGAAGACGGTGTGGGTGGCGGTGTTTTATTAAGGGAATGGGGAAAGGATATAAACTCTCGACCGCCTCCTCTTAAGGCAGGCAATTGTACGACATAGGCCATCCTGGACACCGCACGAGAATCGTGCCCTTGGAGGCTGAGAGCCGAAGATGCTGTGGGCATATTCGGCAGTCTAGAATTACTGATAGTTTATCAAGCCCCGAGAATTCGAGTAGCGCGCGAATAAGCTCGGTCCCGCCCGTGATCGATGTGCCATTTCACACCTGAAGTGCCCATCCGGGAAAAAAGCTTGACCGCAAGCAGGTAAGTAAGTATTACATACTCGTCTGGAATCTAACACTCCGCGCCACACGGTGACCAGGATTTCGGTTTTGAGGAATTGCAGCGCAGCACGAACGGTACCGTTATGAACAAAAATAGATCATTCGCACAAAGCGAGCCGCGTTCCATGCCTCCAGGCTACGACAAAATCGTAGGGGCGTTGAAGCTGCTTCTCAAGGAAAAAGAATTCAACGCCATAACCTGGGCTGAAATCGCCAGGACCGCGGGAGTAAACGAGGCCCTGATCTACAAGTACTTCCACGACAAGCGTAACCTGCTCTATAAGGTTCTTCGCCAGTACCTGGAAAAGTATGCTGCCCAGGTGGAAGAGGACCTGAAGGTGACCTCGGGCGCCCTTAACAAGCTCAAAAAGGCTATCCGGGCTCACTTTAATGCCTACAGCCAAGATAGGATTTTTGCAAAGATTCTGATCCTCGAGGTCAGGAATTATCCGGACTATTTTGAGAGCGAAACCTATGAACTGGTGAAACACTGGGCCAACAGTATCCTGGCAATCATCGACGAAGGGGTGAGGAACGGTGAAATTCGAAGCGACATCTCTGCGAGACACCTGAGACAGATGATCCTGGGCGGCATCGAGCATCTCTGCCTTCCGGAAATAGTCTTTGGTCGAGAGTTCTCGCCCGATACACTCACCGAAGAACTTTGTGAGTTCATCTTCCATGGCATCAGAAGCGCAGAGGAATAAACAGATTCAGGTTCTTTCCCCGCCGGCAGGCCATTTTCAGCACTCTGCTGAGTAGGGTTCCCGCCGGTAGGTATTGTAGTAGCCGTTCGTGAGTGTGGTTGAGATTAGCGTTTCTCCTGGACGAGTCGATCTGCAAGGGGGAGGATTTGCGAGCTTTGTTGGGTAAGTACTGCATACTTACATAGCGCAGGCAAGGAGTGGGGATGTATCAGGAAGAGCACAACATATTTAGGCGGGCATTTGGAAAGTTCATAGAACGCGAGATCTCTCCCTTCATCGAGGCATGGGAGCAAGAAGGCATCGTGCCAAGGGAAATATGGAAGAAGATGGGGGACTCGGGCTTTTTATGCCCGTGGCTTCCCGAGGAACTCGGCGGAAGCGGGGCTGACTTTCTCTATTCGGTGATCATCACCGAGGAACTGTGCAGGGCGAGGGCCATCAGCTTCATGGCGCCGCTTCACAGCGACATCATTGCCCCCTACATTTATCAACTGGGAACCGATGAGCAAAAGCAGCGGTGGCTTCCACGGTGCGCCAGCGGTGAATGCGTCCTTGCCGTCGCTATGAGCGAACCCGACACGGGCTCAGATCTCGCGGCCATCCGGACCCATGCCCGCCGTGACGGCGACAGCTTTGTAATCAATGGAGGGAAAACCTTCATCTCCAACGGCATCCATGCGGACCTCGTCATTGTTGCCTGCCGGACCGACCTGAATGCACCGGGTCCCAAGGGCATCAGCTTGATATGCGTCGAGCGCGGTGCTCCCGGCTTCCAAAGGGGAAAAAAGCTCAAAAAAATGGGACTTCTGGCCCAGGATACGGCGGAACTCATCTTCGAAGACTGCCGCGTTCCGGCCGAAAACCTTCTGGGCGAACTCAACAAAGGCTTTTACTATCTGATGCACCACCTTCAAGCTGAGCGGCTGGTTTGCACCGTCATGGCGCAGGCCATGGCCGAAGCCATGCTGGAGACTACGCTCCGGTACTGCAGGGAGCGCAAGGTTTTCGGCCAGCCGGTTTCGAGCTTCCAGCACAACACTTTCAAGATCGTTGATATGGCAACGGAGGTGAAAATTGGCCGCACCTTCCTGGATCGACTCATAATGGACCATATGGGCGGCAAGGACGTGGTGACGGAGGTCTCGATGGCCAAGAGCTGGATCGGCGAAATGGCAAACCGGGTGGCCTATACCTGCGTGCAGCTCCATGGCGGCTATGGGTACATGGAGGAATATCCCATCTGCGGATTTGCTCGCGACGCGCGGCCTATTACAATTTTTGCGGGCACCACTGAAGTGATGAAGCTCATTGTGGCAAAGAAAATGGGGCTCGTGTGAGCTCCTCCTCGAATGGAATGCTCTCCCGGGCACAAGGAGGCTTTATGGTCGGAATTTGCTCCTATAGCGGCTATGTGCCGCGCTACCGTCTGAATCGAAGCATGATCTACAAGGCCATGGGGTGGATGAACGGTTCCACCATCGGCAATGCAAAAGGCGAAAAAGCGGTGGCCAATTTTGATGAAGACAGTATCACCATGGCAGTAGCGGCAGGAATGGACGCCCTAAACGGTTGCCACAGTTCGGCGGTTGACGGCGTGTACCTCGCTTCCACCACCATGCCGTACAAGGAAAGACTTAATTCCGGAATCGTTTCGGCCGCTCTGGGCCTGAACGATCGGATTCGGGCCGCAGATTTTGCCGGAGGCCTCAAGGCGGGAACCACGGCGATACTCTCAGGTCTTGAAGCGGTCGAGTCGAAACGGCTCAACACGGTTCTTGTGTGCGCTTCGGACTGCCGGCTGGGAAAACCTGCCTCCGCTCAGGAAATGGTGCTGGGGGACGCATCGGCCGGTTTTGTTCTGGGCTCGGACAACGTAGTTGCGGAATTCAAGGGCTCCTTTTCAACCACCTACGATTTCGTGGATCACTATCGGGGCGAGGCGGCCCTGTTTGATCGTCAGTGGGAAGACCGCTGGATCCGGGATGTCGGGTTCGAGCAGTTGATCCCGGAGGTGGTCAATGGGGTTTTGGACAGATGCGGTATGAAGATAACCGATTTTACCAAAGTGGTTTATCCCTGTGTCTATCCGGCTGCTCGCAAGAAGTTGAATAAGATCCTGGGAATCGCACCCGAAAAGGAACAGAGCAACCTCCATGCCGAGATCGGCGAATCGGGGACCGCCCATGCTCCGGTGATGCTGGCCGCCGCTCTGGAGCAGTCCAAACCCGGTGACAGGATCCTCGTGGTCAGCTTCGGCGGCGGCTGTGATGCACTCTGCTTCGAAGTCACCGGCAATATCAGCCGTATGGGTGCTGGAAACGGCATATCCTGGCGTTTGAACAATAAGACGGCCCTGGACAATTACACCAAATATCTCGTGTGGCGCAACATTCTCCCCGTGGATGCAGGATTGCGAGCCGAGGAGGACGACGGGACCCGATGGTCCGTGGTGTGGCGAAAGAGAAGGGAAGTCCTGGGGCTTTGGGGCTGCAAATGCAGGAACTGCGGCACTGTTCAATATCCTCAGCAGCGGATCTGCGTCAATCCCGAGTGTGGCGCGATCGACCGTATGGATGAGTATCCCCTTGCCGACAAAACAGGCCGTGTTGCCAGCTTTACCGGCGATTTCCTGGCCGCTTCGGTGAACCCGCCGGCCATCTACGGTAACATCGAGTTCGATGGCGGAGGAAAGTATCTTATGGATTTGACGGACTGCGACCTCGATGAAGTGAAGGCCGACATGCCTGTAGTCATGAGCTTTCGTAAGAAATACTCGGACGACAGGAGGGGGATTTGCGGCTACTTCTGGAAAGCCGTACCCAAAAGGGAGGTGAACAATGGCTGATGGAATTCGTGACAAAGTGGCCATCCTCGGCATGGGGTGCACCAAGTTCGGTGAGCGGTGGGAGTCGAGCGCGGAAGATTTGATTGTCGAAGCTTTCGGTGAGTGTCTGGATGATGCCGGCATCGAGAAGAAACAGATTCAGATGGCGTGGCTGGGAACCTGTTACAGCGGCCTGCATATGGGAAAGTCCTCCATCCCCTTGGGGATGACTTTGAAACTTCCATACATTCCCATCACGAGGGTGGAAAACTTCTGCGGCACCGCCAGCGAGGCTCTTAAAGGAGCCTGCTATGCCGTGGCTGCCGGCGTGTGTGACATTGCCCTGGCTCTCGGCGTAGAGAAGCTCAAAGATGCTGGTTACGGCGGGCTGCCCGTTGCAGGCGCATTCGGCTACATGGATTTCCTGCGCGGCGCCAATTACTCGGCGCCCGGCCTGTTCGCCCAACTGGCGACGGCTTACGCGGCCAAATTCGGCATCGAAATGGCCAGGATCAAGGACGCCATTGCCCATGTTTCGGTTAAAAGCCACGCCAACGGAGCGTTGAATCCCAAGGCGCATCTGCGGGCGGTGGTGACCCCGGAGCAAGTCAAGGCCGCCCCGATGATCGCATATCCGCTGGGACTCTACGATTGCTGCGGAGTGAGCGACGGCGCCGCCGCAGCAATCGTGACGACGCCCGCCATCGCAAAAAGCCTCAAGCCTAATCAGCACATGGTAAAGGTTAAATCCATCCAGGCCGCAGTGAGCTCGGGTGAAGAGGCCTGGTTCAACAACTGGGACGGTGCAGGCTTTGTGACCACCGGCAAGGCGGCGGACAGGGCCTACATCGAAGCTGGAATCAGGAGCCCCCGGGAAGAGATCGGTATGATGGAAGTACACGACTGTTTCTCCATCACCGAGTTCGTGACCATGGAAGATCTGCGCATTTCGCCCGTGGGCAAGGCTTATGAAGACATCATGGACGGCTTCTATGACATGAACGGCCGGATTCCCTGTCAGCCAGACGGCGGCTTGAAGTGCTTCGGCCATCCGGTGGGCGCCTCGGGGCTGCGGATGCTTTATTCCATCTACGAGCAGCTCCTGGAAAGAGTTCCCGAAGAACGAAAAGTAAAGAATGCCAGGATGGGATTGACGCACAACCTGGGGGGGATGCCCCAGGCCAACGTGTGCATACTGACCATCGTCGGGAGGGATTAGCTGGTTTCCGAATCATTAATAATCGAGGAAAGGGGAGTAAATAATGGAAAGGATGCTCAAAGATAGAATCGCCATCGTCACGGGCTCGGGGAGAGGCATCGGGCGGGCCACGGCGCTTTTGTTTGCCCGGGAAGGAGCCAGGGTGGTTGTGAGTGATTTGGACGCCGCACCGGCAAAGGAGACCGTCGAGGATATAAGGGAAAACGGAGGCGAAGCCATAGCCTGCGTGGGCGACGTCACGGCTCCCGGGTTTGCCGAAGGGCTTGTAAAGGCTGCGTTGGATAAGTGGGGATCTCTCCACATCATAGTCAACAATGCGGGATTTACCTGGGACAACCTGGTTCACAAGATGAGCGACGAACAGTGGGATAAGATTCTGGACGTCCACCTGAATGCGCCCTTTCGCATCATTCGCGCCGCAACCCCCTTGTTTGTCGATGCCGCAAAAAAAGAGATGGAAAACGGCGGCAGGGCCGTAGCTCGAAAGATTATCAACATTTCCTCCATTGCAGGTGTGAGCGGTAACTTGGGGCAGGCCAACTACTCTTCGGCCAAAGCCGGTGTGATCGGTCTCACCAAGACCATGTGCAAGGAATGGGCGCGCTACAACGTGCAGTCCAACTGCGTGGCCTTCGGATTTATCGACACCCGTCTGACCCAGGACAGGGAGAAGGGGATCAGCGTGGAGGCCGCCGGTCATAAAATCGCCGTGGGGGTTCCGGAAAAGGTTCGGCAGGGGTTCATCCAGATGATTCCAATGGGAAGGCCCGGCACACCCGAGGAAGCGGCAAATGCGCTCCTTTTTTTTGCATCCCCGCTCTCGGATTATGTTTCCGGGCAGCTATTGGTCGTTGGCGGCGGTTTCTCCATGTAAACGGGAGTCGGAGATGGCACTCAATCTCGATGTTATTGGAAAGAAAATGGATCCCGTTGCCTTCCGCTATGATGAGGATAGGGTCATACTGTACGCCCTTGGGATCGGAGCCGGGGTCCATGAGCTTGATTTTGTCTATGAGAAGAACCTGAAGGTTTTCCCAACGTTTGCCGTCGTCCCGCTCATATCCGTGCTCATGCCCTTCATTTCCGCTGCCCGGATAAACTTGTACGCTTTGCTGCATGGCGAGCAGAAGATTGTCCTGCACAAACCCATTCCCACTTCGGGAACCATTTACACCACAGCTGTTTGTGAGTCTATTTTTGACAAAGGCGATAAGGGCGCAGTGGTCAATGTTGGCCTCGATACCAGGGATGACGCCGGAGAGCTTATTTTCGAGAACAAAACGGTCCTGGTGGACCGCAGCGCCGGGAATTTCGGAGGGGACCACGGACCAAAGGGGCAGAAGCTCGACCCACCGGTGGGAGTGAGCCCGAATTTTCGAGTGGAACAAGCCATCCCGCATAACCAGGCGGCTCTCTACAGGCTGAGCGGAGACAAGAACCCATTGCACATCGATCCCGCCTTTGCCGTAAAGGGCGGCTTCGACCGGCCCATTCTTCACGGCCTGTGCAGCTTCGGCTATGCCGGAAGAGCGATCTTGGCGAGCGCTTGCCAGGGAGATCCGGCTCGCCTCAAATCCTTTGCCGTGCGGTTCATGAACGTGGTCTATCCGGGAGATACCCTCATCACCGAAGGCTGGAAGCTAGATTCGGGCGACTACGTTGTTTGCACAAGCAAACGGGATGGAAAGATCGTTTTGGGAAACGCCCTTGCCGTAATGAATGAGTGAGGCCATCAAGGCGGGAAGCGGGTACGTAACATTCTTCTTGCGAAAGGAGACATCTTATGAACATCGGCCATTATTTAGCATTGAACGCCCGACGGCATCCGGACAAAGTGGCCGTGACGTACAACGACCGGACCTACACCTATGACACCTTTAACCGTACGGTCAACCGGATGGCTAACGGACTGAGGGAATTGGGGACTCAAAAGGGCGAAAAAGTCGCCCTGATGATGACCAATACGGATGCTTTTCCTGTCTGTTATTTTGCCCTGGCCAAAATCGGGGCCGTCATCGTGCCCGTGAACTTTCGGCTCGTGGCCAGCGAGGTCAACTATATTCTGAAACAGTCAGAGAGTGTCGCCGTCATTACCGATGACACCTTTGAGCAAATCATTCAAGAAGCAATAAAGGACGTGCCGGCCGTACGCCATGTGATCACCGCGCCCGCTGCTAAAGTGGCCGGCCATCTGTCCTTTCATAATGTATTGTCAGCCGATGAGGGTGAGCCGGGAATTAAAATCGTTCCGGAAGACGATCTGCAGATTCTGTACACTTCCGGCACCACCGGCCGGCCCAAGGGGGCCTTGTTCGATCACATGAGGGTCTTTAAAGCCAACATCGCAATGACGGGAACCTTGGGCTTCAGCTCTGATGATCGGTTTTTACATGTCGCACCGCTGTTTCATGCGGCCCAACTCAATATCTTTCTCAATCCAGGGATTTTCCTGGGCGCCTCCCACTTCATCGTCCGCGAGTTCAATCCCGTCAAGACGCTGGAATTGATCGAAAAACATCAAATCACTTTTTTCTTCGGCGTGCCCACCATGTACAATATGTTGCTGCATGTGCCCAATGCAGCGGATTTCAATTTGTCATCCATTCGCTGTTGCGGGTATGGCGCCGCGCCCATGGCGGCAACTTTGGTCCAACAAAGCATGGATTTGTTCAAAACAAATCAATTCTACAGTTTGGCGGGTCTCACCGAAGGGGGACCGTCCGGCGTGTATTTGTCTCCCCATGACCATCAAACCAAAATAGGATGCTCGGGAAAACACCCGTTGCTGCTTACGGAAGTAAAGCTCGTCGACTCGGACGGCAACGATGTAGCTCCCGGGGTTCACGGTGAGGTTTTGCTCCGCGGCGAGACCATGATGAAAGAATATTTCAAAAAAGACGCGGAAACCGCCGAAACCGTCGTTGACGGGTGGCTGCATACCGGTGACCTGGCCGTCAAGGATGAAGAGGGGTTTATCACCTTTGTCGATCGGATAAAGGATATGATCATCTCGGGCGGTGAAAACATCTACTCCGTCGAAGTGGAAAACGCCCTTTACAAGTTTCCAAAGGTTTTTGAGGCCGCCGTGGTGGGCACCCCTGATCCCGTATGGGGCGAAAAGGTCAATGCGATAGTGGTATTAAAACCCGGTGAAACTGCCGATGGCCTGGAAATCCAGGAGTTTTGCCGGCAAAACATGGCGGGCTATAAAATTCCCGGCAATGTTGTTTTTGTTGATTCGCTGCCGCGAAATGCATCCGGCAAGCTGCTGAAGTATAAGATTCGCGAGCAGCTGAAGCTGAATGCTGAAGCAGTCCACACGAATTGATGGAATCAGGGGATCAGTGTCTGAAAAGAGACGATAAAAAAACTAACAATGAGATCGTGCCCAGCACAGAACGCGCTGCGTGCAAACGACCCCATCGCATGAGTAGATGATTTATTTTATCCGGTTGCTTGTCTATTGAAGGATTGAGCAACTCTTTATTTACCGGTATGACGAAAAGGAGGGTGAATGGGATGACAGAGCCCAACACAATCCCGCCTATAAGCCACCAGCCTCCTGCTCCCGCCAGCCAGGCCGCGACTGAGGAGGTGAAGCCGAGCGCTGCCAGGGAAGCTTGCATTATCGCCGCTCTTTTGTAGCTGGGGGCAAATTCGGTGGAGGCGAGCAAAGGTCCGCATTCCATTCTCGCGGGATGTTCGACAAAACTAACGTAGACGGCGGCCCCTGCAAAAATGCTGGAACAAAAAGTGGCAACGAATTGCGCGGAGTACTGGATACACGATAACATCATAAATTTAAAATAAGACATTTTGTTGTTTTGCCCTCTCGTTTTGAAAGAAACTGTATAAACATTTCCCTGGGATCATGCTATTCGGTCAAGATGGGCAAAAAAATCGTAATTACGACATTCGGTTCAATTGGGGACCTCAATCCATACATCGCCTTAGCCAGGGCCTTGAAGGTGAGAGCTCACTCTCCCACGATCGCTACTTCCGAATTATACCGGGAGACAGTGGAAAAAGCCGGGATCGGTTTCTATCCAGTGCGGCCCGATATTGACCCTGATGATTACGAACTGGTCCGCCGGATTATGGATCCGAAAACCGGACCCGAAATACTCATAAAGCAGGTCCTCCTTCCCAGGTTGAGTGAATCTTACCGGGACCTTCTTGAGGTTTCTGCCGGATCGGACCTTTTAATAACCCACCCGATCACTTTTGCAGGACCACTGGTGGCGGAAAAGACCGGGATCCGGTGGATATCCACAGTCCTGGCCCCTCTGTCGTTCTTTTCGGCTTACGATTTGCCGGTATTCGCGCCATATCCATATTTGAAGAAGCTGGACTTTTTGCGGCCTTGGACGGGCAAGCTGTTCTTGAAATTCGGCCGTTTTGTGACGTGGGATTGGAGTGCGCCTGTACGGCAAATAAGATCCGAAATCGGACTTCCTCCGGGAAAGGACCCGATTTATGAGGGGCAATTTTCGCCGGAAATGACTCTTGGATTGTTTTCACCCCTTCTGGCAAAACACGGATCAGCCGCCCCCGCCGCCTCGCCGCCCGACTGGCCGCAAAATACCAGGGTAACCGGATTTGTGTTTCATGATGAACCAGTTAAAAGAGGGGCTGAGGATACCGAGTCCACCAGGCGGTGCGAAGAGTTCCTAGATGCTGGCCCGCCGCCTGTTGTATTTACATTGGGGTCTTCAGCCGTTATGGCAGCCGAAGAATTCTACAGGCATAGTTTTGAGGCGGCAAGGACTTTGGGGATCAGGGCAATTCTGCTGACAGGAAGAGATACGGATAATAGACCCGCTGAACCGCTGCCCGATGAGATTGCAGTTTTCGACTACGTTCCTTATTCAAAAATATTCCCAAGATCGGCGGCAATCGTCCACCATGGTGGTGTTGGGACAAGTGCTCAGGCCCTGAAGGCCGGAAAACCCATGCTGGTTGTGCCTTTTGCTTTCGATCAACCGGATAATGCCTTTCGGCTCACCCGGTTGGGCGTGGGCAGGACACTATATCGGAACAGGTATTGCGCCCATCGAGCTGCCAGAGAATTGAAAATACTGCTCGAACACCCGGCTTATGCAAAGAAGGCGCAACGGGCAGGGATTGCTCTTCGCTCCGAGAGAGGGCTTGAGGCGGCCTGCGATGCTATAGAGGAAGTGGTGGGGTGATTGTGAAATTTTGAAAAAGTTGAACCCCAAGTGACCATTTCATTCGCCCAACTTCACCGCGTTTAGCTCATCCCGGCTTCTTTTCTCAACTTCCCCGAAGAAGGTCTTTACCCTTCCTCTTTCTGTTGAGTATTGCCCGCCGAGCATTTTTACCGGGCGTCTTACTTTGACCTCTTGGGGTCCGACCTAATGCCGCTAACTTAAGAGAAATTCCTGTCCTTTCGCATCCTTATGAATTTTCGGT
>OMOE01000065.1:0-2439 GCA_900290365.1 Syntrophobacter sp. SbD1
AAAATCTCATGGAAAGGTCCGGGCGAACCATAGATATACAGACCGATATCCGGAAAGACTGCCTGGCGGCCATGAACGCCTCAGACCTCAGGGAAGTCCTGACCAATCTTCTTTTCAATGCTATCGATGCAATGCCTCAAGGCGGCACTATCACCTTCCGGTCTTACCCGCAGGCCGAGCAGGTTATTCTCGAGGTAAGCGACACCGGAATCGGCATGAGCAAGGACCTCACGGAAAAGGTATTCGATCCTTTTTATACCACGAAAGGGATCGGAAACTCCGGTCTTGGGTTGAGTGTATCATGGAGCCTCATCAGCCGCTCTGGAGGAGACATACAGGTAAGGAGCAAGCCCGGCAAAGGCGCCACTTTCATTATCAAGCTTGCCAAAGCTGAAGCAGTAAAGACAACGCTTGCTTCCAAAACAGACGCAGAGTCAAACTCCTATCGTTTGCTGCTGGTCGAAGACGACCCCGAGATCCTGAATCTTCTCCAGGATATGCTGAGGTTGAAAGGGCACCGGGTTACGGCGGTGAGCGACGGCGAAAAGGCGCTCGAACTTATAGATTCCAATGATTACGATCTGGTTTTGACCGACCTCGGGATGCCAATGATAAGCGGCTGGGAGATAGCCGGGCGCGCCAAGGCAAAAAATCCCGAATTGCCGGTAGTGATGATAACCGGGTGGGGAGCGCAATATGAGGACTCCGAACTCACCGGCCGGGGCGTAGACCTTATACTTTCAAAACCTCTGAGCTGGGACAAGCTGCTGAGTTCGATAGAAAAGTTGCTTTAGGGAAAAACGCCGCCGTGGAAGGCGGCGCTGCCGTCCTTTTCATTGCTCATAAATACCGGTTATCGACGCTTCCCCCAGCGTTTTCCCCTTTATTGCGTTTTCAAAGTCGGCCAGGGTTGCGTTTTGTTTAAGCTCAAGCAGGCTCTCCTTCAGGGCATAGATAGTTATTAAGTACTGGTGCGGCCCCGTACCTTTCGGGGGCTGCGGCCCCCCGTATCCGGCCTCGCCAAATGAATTCCTCATCTCGACCGCGCTGGTGGGCATATTCTTTCCCGAGGCGCCCTCCGGAAGCGACATTGTTTCCGGAGGAATGTTTATAACCATCCAGTGTACCCATTTTCTCGCAACCGGGTGCTGATCCACTATACAAAAGGCAAATGATTTTGTCCCCTGGGGCGCTCCGGTCCATTGCAAGGGAATTGAAACATTGTGTCCCCCGGCCGCCGGCCGCGCATACTCACCGGGAATAGAGCCATGGTCCCTGAATGCAGGCGATGAAAGCTGCATCGCCGCCGCCTCCGTCTGCGAAGGGCTTATAGTCATCAAAACAGTGGCGGCCAAAAAAATGACTGTTGCAATACCAATCATTTGAACCTCCTTCTTCAAGTAATTAAAAACTCTCCGCAAATCCCTCTGAATTCGCACCTTTCTTCGCAGACCCGCTCATCCTTGAGCCACAGGGGAGACAGGTCACCGGCAAAGATGGAGTTTAGCGCGGCGCTTACTGCTTCTTCCCAGTTTTTGAGAAAGGAGCCGTGGTCCACTGCAGGATCGAAAACGACCTGGTGTTTCATTTTTCCCGGCGACGTCAGCTCGATAAAACCTGCCCCGCACTCATCGGCCTTTGGCGTTCCGGTGATTTTCCCACGTGATAGAGCAAGTAAATAGGCCGGGAGCTGCGGTTGAGTGTTCTCCTCGATCACCTGCGTCCTGCTCGGCAGCCTGCCGGTTTTGTAATCCCAGCACATCAGACCCTGTTCGGGATGTGAATCAATCCTGTCTACCCGCCCTCTGAGCACGACCTTGCAACCATCTATCTCCAGGCCTTCGAACTGCCGTTCGACCGTCACCCACCTCCAGCCGTCGAGCATCCTCTCCCAACCGTCATAAAGCCATTTCAGCAAAAGACCGGAGTAGCCGGGCCGTCCTGTCAGCCGTTCGAGCTCGACTTGCCAGACTGCATTACAGAGTCGAGGTTTGATAATATCAGTTGCGGTTTTTTTCAAAAGATCCGCCAAACCTTCCAAGCCGGCATCGGAGTCTTTGAGATCTTCCATTGCGCGCAAAACGAAAGAAGCCAGAATAGCATGGATGTTTTTGCCCCGTTCCAGTGGCGGTATCCCGGGTTCGAATTCGCAAAGCGCATCCAGGCCGAGTACATGGCGGAAAAAATATCGAGCCCGGCAAAGCAGCGCTGATTGCAGTTCACTTACCGTGATCGAATTTAGAATCGGCAACGGTTGTGTTTGGTACCCGCACTGGTCGATACAGGTATCGGGTATCGGGTATCGGCCGCAATGCTCATGCCCGCAAATACTCTGCCGCACCCACCGTGCCCTCTGCATGGCAGGAAGCCTGTGCCTCCACGCTATTACGGGATCGATTTGCTTCTCGTCATCTTTTTCCCAGAACGGCGACTGGATGA
>OMOE01000065.1:2449-9187 GCA_900290365.1 Syntrophobacter sp. SbD1
GGATCGATTTGCTTCTCGTCATCTTTTTCCCAGAACGGCGACTGGATGAGGATTTCACCATCTTTTGAAATCGCGGGACGGCTGAGGACAATGTCCGGGGCGGCGGCCATAAAGTTAGCGTAAAGATAGCGGGCAAAGGCGAACTGACTCTCGATAGTTCCACCCAGAACTGAGCGACGCTCCGAAGAGCTAAGCAGGGGGAGAGTTCTGGCGGGTTGCGGGAAAGATCCCGAAACAAATCCGGGAAGGAATATCTTGCGGAAAGTAAGTCCTCGAACGTCGAGCCGGCTAAGGACCTGGATTCCGGCATCCTCGAACCCTCTTTTCTGAATCCGCACGCGGCCGGCGGCCGCATTGAGGAGCTCGAAAAATTCGTTGGCGTTCAGCCGAGTTTGCCCAAGGACCGCTTCAAACTCGGAAATTATCCGGACCAGGTTGTCCCATGCGATCTGGTCCAGCTCGTTGGCCAATACCGGGAACTCAAAGGCGGCCCAAACGAGGCGCAATGCACCAGTCCAATTTGAAACAATTTGCGCGCCTGGATTCCGAAAAGGAGCCAGCACCGAGCTGATCCTTTCGCACCCATCGGGAAAAATTTCTTCCACCGAATCGTGAACAGCATCGAGCAAGAAATCGATGCCGCTTTCGATTCCCTTTTCGCGCCAGATCCTGTCACAATGGCTCAAACGCCTGTTCCACCGGGACAGGGTCCCGTAATAAGGGGAGCGAAGAAAGGCGAACAAGTCATCGCGCCTTTCGCCGCCAAGCGCGCAGCGGATCGGCAGCACCGCTGCATTGTAAAGCCCGTAGCCGGCAAGATTGCGGTCAGGACAAAGATTGTAGGCAGCCAGCTCACCGCAGAGAGGCTCTCCGAGTATATCCCGGAGCCCGTTTGAAATGGCGGGGCTGTAAAATTCGAAATCGCAAACGATCGCGATTTCATGGGGCGCATATTCTGCTGCACACGCCGGCAGAGCCTCCATAAGCCCTGTGATTTCCTGCTCGGGGTCAGCATAAACCAGCCGTTGCGGCCGGGCCTCGCCGGAGGGCAGAGCGAAAAATATCGCGCCGGCGTTCTTTTGCAGCACTTCCAAAAGGTGTTTTTCCCAATACCCGGCAAATTCGAAACCAACAAAGGCCATTTGGCCCAAATTTGCCGATCCCTCCAACCTGGAAAGGCTTTGCGAGATTTTTTCGGGCAAGCGCGCAGGGTGAAAAAATCCCCCGTCGGCCAGCCTGCGGTCAAAGGAGCGCCAGACTTGCCGCCTCCACTCCATCAGCCGACCGACCTCCTGGCCCTCACCCGGGTCCATTGCATATCTCAGGCACTGCTCAAAGCTCTCATTTAGAAGCTCAATCAGTTCGATATCAGCATTCACAGGGTCCGGCGGCGGCACTTCATCCAGGCATTCCTTCAAATATCGCCATCTTAAAAAAAATGATGAAGCCGGCATCTCCTCCGGCCACAACTCCGCCCAAAAGTTTTCCATCCACCGGTTCAGAGTGAAAATCTTAGGACTTTCCCATCCGGACTTCCCCTCTTCGATTCGCCTCAATCGGAATTGCCGTTGTATCTGGTGAACAAACCTCTCTGTTTCGGCCAAAACCGTATAGCCGTTTTCAAGAAGTTCGAGCAGCTTGTCGTGAAGGTCCTGATTGGTCATATGAAAGTGATCGGTTGAAAGTGAACGGCAAAAGCTTGCCTAATTATCGAAACCTTAAGCAGAAAATGCGAAAAAAGCAGAAACTGGTTTTAAACGAGATCAGAAACTATATAATAGAACCTTATCGCTCAAAAGTCCCTAAATTATGTCCAACCCAACCAGCGCAGGAAGCAAAAGTGAAGGGCAAAAACGTTTTCTCCAGTGTTTTAGAATGTATCGGCAATACTCCGCTCATCCGGATCAACCGGATGAACCCCAATCCGGCCGTCACGTTTTATATAAAGTTTGAGGCGAAAAACCCTGCAGGTTCCGTAAAAGACAGGGCGGCCCTTTCGATGATCGAGGCGGCGGAGCAGGACGGGCAGCTTGTTCCCGGAAAGATCATCGTCGAGGCAACGAGCGGCAATACCGGAATCGGCCTTGCGATGGTCGCGGCTGTGAAGGGCTACCGTGTCCTTTTTACCATGCCGGAGACTGCCAGCCTGGAGAGGCAGAAAATTCTCAAGGCCTTTGGCGCGGAACTCCTGCTCACCCCCGGCTCCCTTGCCACAGACGGGGCCATCGAAGAAGCCTACAACCTGGTGAGGGAAAACCCCGACCGGTATTTTCTCACCGACCAGTTCAACAACCCCGCCAATCCTGCTGCTCATTATCATGGGACAGGGCCGGAGATTTACGACCAAACCGGGGGCAAAGTCACCACGATCGTGACCACTCTCGGGACAACCGGGACGGCAATGGGCATTCTGAAGGCGGTAAAGGAGAGAAATCCCGCCATCAGGGTTGTAGCCGTCGAGCCTCTTCCGGGGCACAAGGTCCAGGGGCTCAAGAACATGAAAGAATCCTATGTCCCGGGAATTTTCGACCGCTATGCTCTTGACGAGATTGTCAATGTGAATGACGAGGATGCTTTCGAGGCTGCCCGAAGACTGGCCAGGGAAGAAGGCCTGTTTGCCGGCATGAGTTCCGGGGCTGCGATGGCCGCCGCAATGCAGATAGCTTCAGCGATGACGGAAGGCATGCTGGTGGCAGTCCTTCCGGACGGCGGGGACCGCTATCTTAGCACGAACCTGTTTACAACGATGATCGAGCCGGACTTCAGGTTCTATAATCTGATCGAGCGGCAGAAGGTGGAATTTAAACCGGTCAAGGAAGGAAAGGCGCGAATTTGCGTGACCGGGCCTCCGCTGGACCAGTCGCTTTCGATTTCGGATGCGCGGCGATTCCTGCTTGCCGACCTGCTCTCAAGGTACTTCCAGGCTAAAGATTTCCTGGTCGATGAGGTCGTCCTGATTCCCGATTTCGACAGCCGCACAATAAACAGCTCGATTGCAGCGGGAATGTGCATCGGACCCTATACACAGCAGCGATTCGAGTCCTTTCTCAGCGACCTGGATTCGCTCGCAATCAAAAGGGCATATCGATATCCGCGCACGACCGAACATCTCGACACCATAATAGAATTCACCCGGATGCTGATATCGAGGGAGTTTGCCTACGAAAAGCTTCGCTCGGTCTATTTCGACCTTTCCAGGAGCAACAACTACGGCAGACTCTCAGGGATGGATCCCAAAAAAGTTCTCGCCGGTAAAACCGTTGACCTGAGCGCTTATGAAAAGCTCAATCCGAGCGATTTCGCGCTGCTAAAGAGATCGACCCTCTCAGAGCTAAAAATGGGCGCCTTTGTAAAAACCGACTGGGGCAACGTTATTCCGACGTGGCACATATCGGCGGCTTCAGCGGCCATCCATGATCTTGGGCCACAGATTGACATCGTGGTGAGCAGCATGGATTTTCTTTTTCCGCACCTGGAAAACGTGAGAGAAATTGGTGAAGCCATCACCGGCAAGCCTTTCGCCAATATCTGGATGATCGCGGAACGCGTCTGGTCGGCAAGGAAGGCCAAAGGCGCCGACCCGGTGGACGAAAGCAAGCCCGTGCGGGAGCTTTTAGAAACGGGATTTTCACCCCGCGAGATCCGTTACTGGCTCCTCAGCACTCATTATAGAAAGCCGATTCAGGCCACCTCGGACAATCTGTCCAACACAGTCCGGGGACTGAGGCGAATCGACGAATTCATATTGAAGGTCCGCGCCTCCGATGGTTCGGCAGGCGAAAACGGGAAACTCTCCGATATGATCTGCACTCTGGATCAAAAATTTCTCGACTCACTGGCCGACGACCTCAATATTCCGCGTGCCCTTGCCGCCATATTCAGTTTCATTCGACAGGCAAACCCGATAATCGATCAAACCGCAGTGAGCGGATCGCAAAAGTTGCAGGTCCTGGAAATATTCAACAGGGCAAACTCCATTTTGGGCTTTTTTGACCTAAATTCACGTATTCTGACCCCGACGGAGGAAAAACTGATCCGCGACCGGGAACTCGCGCGAAAAGAGAAAAACTGGATCGAATCCGACACAATCAGAGACGATCTTCTCAAATGCGGCATCCGCGTTATCGACGCTCCAGCGGGAAGCAGATGGGAATATTGTGCGGTGACTAGTGAATAGCGAATTGGTGAATTTGCCTGAAAGAACTGATCGGGGGTTCGACCGGAAAGGTGATTCCGGTCCGGTCGGTGGTCCTCTATCCCGGCTGATTTATCTCCAGGCAGCCGGAATGAACTGCGTGAGTGTCTCCAATGTCCAAAAAATCTATCAGCGGATCGGGTAGAACCAGAAAGAAGTGGGCCCGCTGTCACCTCCGCCGGCTTCTCCCTGATAGCTGAAGGCCATGGAAACCGGGCTGGATAGAAGTTTTAGCTTGGCATGAAAAGGAATTGTGTCGAAGGACCCGCGCTCCGTGACCAGTCCATTTGATTGGAGGACCTTGCCGTTTTCATCCAAAAATATCGCACCCAGGCGAAAATCGTGCAGCAGCGTGTAGCCCATAACCATAGAATAGGCAAATATTACGTTACCGGACAGGTCTATTTGTCCCTGATCGCGTGAATATCTGTATTCTACTTTAAGATCCGGGCCTTTCCATTGTCCAGAGTACCGGGGTTGGCTAATTGAAAGGCGATCAGCCGGCGCAACAAACCCGGCACTTGCCCTATTGCCAGTAACCTCTAACAGCGCGATGCAGAGACCCAAAGCTATCAAGAATAAGAAAAACC
Source organism: Syntrophobacter sp. SbD1 (assembly GCA_900290365.1). Classification (GTDB taxonomy): domain Bacteria; phylum Desulfobacterota; class Syntrophobacteria; order Syntrophobacterales; family Syntrophobacteraceae; genus SbD1. The sequence goes on from OMOE01000065.1 coordinate 7,235, forward strand.
GTGATGGCGCTTTAATTTGGGACCTCCTGCGGAACCCGATAAGATTATATGCCTGCTGCATTTAACGGCGTGCGAGTACACCTCACCATAAAATAATCTGTCATTAGAGTAAAATCATCAGACCATTCAAACGGGCAAGCTGCTTCAGCTTTTAAACCGGTTACTCATCTTCCGCCACGCGGTCTGAGCGCGTCTCCATGGTCCGATCGTAACGCACTTCCCGAGCGTATGCGTCGCTGCAAAGCGGGAAATGACGCCGCCAATTAGCTGGTTATGCAGGCAAAATCTTCGACCTTCAGGAAAGGCTGTCGAAAAATTTTTCCCGCCACCCCTTAAATCGCCAGGCAACGTCCCCATCGTTGCTCTTTTCTCTCGCACAAATTAACAATATATGGGAACGAAAAGCCAGGAAGGCATGGACAAATGAGAGAACGTCAATACTTTATTTTGAGTACATAGTAGGAAGTTTTCATTGAACCAAGTTCCAGGAGGTCAAAACATGAAGACTAAATCAGCTTTAATTATAGCCTGTTTGGCTCTTTCTTTATTCATGGTCGTCGGAACAACGACGGCCGAAGCGCAATGCTGCTGGGGCGACGCGCTTGCCGCGCCTTTCGTGGCGGCGGGGGCGATAGTTTATGGAGCGGTGGCGGTATCGGCCGCTATCGTGACGGCCCCTTTCACTGCTCTTAGCTGTGGCTCTTGCGGCGTTTCCCTTTGTAATCCGTGTAGCGCTCCACCGGTCACATACGTCCCCAGTTGCGATCACTGCTGAGGATTTTGGCTTAAACTCTAGACTCGGGTGGCCCAGGCAATGCTTGCCTGGGCCAGTCCGGGAATCCGCCACTGCTCGTTTATGGTGAGCCAGCCCGCTGCTCTGGTGAGATGTCAATCTGCTATGGGGTCCAATGACCAATTCCCAGTTTGGGGCAAAACAGTTGTCTGACCATATCCTGCTCAATCTAAACATGCCGAGAAAGGATGGTTGGCAAGCTCTCATGGAAATCAAAGCCGAACCCACTCTCCAAAATATTCCACTAATTATTCTATCCACTTCTCAAGGATGTCGCTTTCTGTACCAAGGCGGGGGCAGAGCCATTCATCACAAAACCGGCAACTTTTGATGAATGGGTCAAAGTGATGAAATCCCTGGCAGAGAGTTGGCTCATACGATAATTAAGGATGAACCAGCCCAACAAGCGGACCTTTAACTGTCTTTATTGTTTAATGTTGCCTATTTGGAAAACTAGGTCTTTTTGGTCAAGACCGCATTTCGGATTATACTTGCCACATGGTAAAGCCGTAATCGCCACTCGGTTGGCCAGTTTTGCGACCGGGACATAGTCGGCCATCGCAGTCTTAATGGCGGTGGTCAGGACAAGCGCAACCAATCCAGGCACGCCTCCCACATTCCCAGTACTGCCGGAGGTGTTCAGGACCATAGTCCCTTCACGTTTCCACAGGTCGTCTCCGGTTGTTGTGGATTTCAACAGAAAGGATATCGATACTGTTACATTTCCCCCAATCACGTAGTAAGCCGTATCCCATTTGAGTATCTTTATATAAAGTACGGCATCCGCTCCAAAGTATTCTTTGAATTTTTGCGGAGGGACATTCAGCAGGGTTTCTGAATCGTATAGGCCTTCGTTTTTGAGAATGTCAGATACGACTTCCAGAGGGAAAATATAATAGCCGTCAAAAGAAAGCGGTTCTGCAATCGTTGTGTTGTAGTATTCCTTTGCCTCGGCAGCGGTTGATTCGTTCATTGGTGGTAGCACCAGGATCGAGAGTGGACGCTCCTGGTAAACCTTTGGGAAAGCCTCGATCTTAGTAAGCTGCGGTTGAGTAGCGCAACCGGCCAGCATGGGAAAAAGGAAAATCAAAATAGAAAACTTAGCAGGTTGCTGAAAAAATCACTAATACAAGTGCAATTTTGTCGAGTTTGATGTAGTA
>OMOE01000068.1:0-4881 GCA_900290365.1 Syntrophobacter sp. SbD1
TTCTGTGGATCGCCGCTTCTCTTGCTCCCTCTGTCAGAAAAACGACCGCCGAGGCTTTCCGGAGAATAAACCGCTCCAGCCTTGAATTGATCTTCAGGGCGGTCTTGCTTCTTTTCCAGTCCTTGAACACGATCGGGTCTTGAAGCTCCGCGATCCACGGCGCCTTTACCAAACGGGCGAGCAGGCCCGCCGCGAGGTGAGCGGAGGCGGGCCCGCCGGTCGAATAGATAAGATCGTGGCGGTAGTTCCGGCACAACAGTAGTCCGCGCAGGAAAGCCGTCGCAAACCATGACCATTCGCTCTCGATGTTGATAATGGCTTTTTCCACGAAATAGAGTGGAAGGATAAAAATCAGCAGCGGAATGGCCGCGAGTTTGAAAATCTTGTTTCTTCTTTTGAGGTACCTTAGTTCGAAACGCAATCCTGAAGGCGCAATGGAGGGTACCCTATAATGCGCGGCATCGCTTTTCCGTTCCGAACATACGGAGGAAACGATTATCGGCTTAACTCCTAAAGACACGAGATGCGGGATCCGGTCGTCTATGTGCTGGGAACTTGCCTTTGCGTCAATATTGAAAAAATAGGAAAAAATTATCCAATTTAAAAGCCGGGGGGCTTCCTCAACCTCCTTTTGTAAAGCCTTTTCCGGACTTCGATCCGGGAGAGGGCAGGGGAGATCTTTCGATTTCATTTTCGTTTCAGGAATTGACAAGAGCAATTCCCCGGTCCTCCTTGGAGAATTGAGCGAACTGCAATTCGTAGAGCCTGCGGTATTCGCTTTCACGCGTCATTAGATCGGTATGGCATCCCTGTTCGACAATTCTTCCATTTGCAAGGGTTATTATGCAGTCAGCATTCTTGATTGTGGAAAGCCGGTGAGCTATCACGATCGTAGTTCTGCCTTTCATAAGGTTTTCGAGCGCTTTTTGGACTTCGAGTTCCGAATCGGAATCAAGGGACGACGTGGCTTCATCGAGTATGAGAATCGGGGCATCCTTAAGGAGGGCGCGTGCGATACAAATCCGCTGGCGCTCTCCTCCTGAGAGCCTGGCCCCCGCCTCGCCCACGGTGGTTTCGAATCCGTTGGGTAGTTTCATTATAAAATCATACGCGTTGGCGGCTCTGGCCGCCGCAATTACTTCCTGATCACTTTTGCGGATGTCCCCGTATAAGATGTTGTTTTTGAAGGTGTCGTTAAAAAGGATGGACTGTTGGGTGACAACAGCTATCCGGGAACGCAGGGATGAAAGAGTTACGTCCCGCACGTCTATACCGTCAATTAGAATGGACCCTGCTGTAACTTCATAGAACCGGGGGATAAGATTTATCAGCGTCGTCTTGCCGGCTCCACTCATGCCCACTACTGCCATGATCTGGCCTGCGTCGACCCTGAAGCTGATCTGTGAGAGAACGTGCTTGTCTCCGTAGCCGAAGGAGACATCCCTGAATTCTATATGATTTCTGACAGGCTCCAACCGCTTCGCATGTGGTTGGTCGATTATCTCGATGGGCTGGTCCAAAAGTTCATACACCCTGTCGGCCGCCGCCAACCCTTGCTGGATGGAGTTGTTGATATTGGCAAGACGTTTGACCGGCTCATAGAGGCTTATCAGGGCGGCAAGAAAAGAAAACAGGTTGCCTGCCGTCATTCCTCCGCTAAGAATCCGATGGCCTCCGTAGAACATGATGGAAACTATCCCCAGACCGCCGAGAAATTCCATCGACGCGCTGTTTACAGCCCGAACGAGCACAGCTTTCATGGTGAATTTCAAAAGGCTTTCATTTTCTTTGCGAAAACGGTTCTTTTCATAAGCCTCCATGCCGAATGCCTTTACAATGCGATTTCCGGCTATGGTCTCATGCATTATGACCGAGAGGTCGGCTATAGTATGCTGGGCCTTGGCGCTGGTCTTTCGCAACATTTTCCCGACTTTGAAAACCGGCAGGAAGGCCACAGGCACAATAAAAATCGATCCAAGGGCAAGCCAGGGATCCATGTAGAACATGATTCCAACACACCCGATCGCGCTGAAAACTTCTTTTATAATTCCGGTTACCGAGTCGGAAAGCGTGATCTGCACGGCGCCCACATCGTTTAGAATGCGTGACATCAGGTTGCCGGTTTTCATTTTGTCCAGGTAGGGAACGGGCAGGCACTGTATATGATTGTAAACGTCCTCCCTGAGCCTGGTGATTATCCTCTGACTGACGTAGCTCATCAGATAGGCATTGCTGCACAGGGCTGCGCCTTTTACGCCGAAAATGACGAGCACTGCCGCACATATAAGGTTTAGCATTTCCTTGTTTTTGTTTACAATGAGCTCGTCGAAAGTGGGTTTGATAATATAGAGACTCGCGGTGCCGCAGCCGGCCACCAGAGCCATGCACACCATTGAAAGCGCAATCCTGCGCCAGTAGGGGGCAACCAGGTTTAGTTGCCGCTCATAGACTCCCATGAACTCGAATCCTTTTTTAAGAATGTGTTCCTGTTGATTTCCGGGCGAAGTATAAAGTGAGATCGGGATGGTGGGAAGAAAAAAATCTCATCAGGCGTTGGGACCCTTTTTGCGTGATAGCAAGAAAGCCGCTGTGGAATGCGGCGCTACCATGGGGGATTTTTCTTGCCGCAGCCGAAGGCGGCGGCAATCCTGGCTGCGGTCCCACCGCCAGCAGCCGAAGGGTTGAGTCGCCAACCTGGCCGGCGGTACCACCGCCCACTCTCGATAAAACTTGACTGTTAATGGTTTTTTTTGTAACTATGTGGTTTATTAAGTTTTAGCCCGGATCTCGAAAGAGACCGGGACAAATTGTACCCAGGGGAGAAACATTATGCGCATCATCAAAGGGCTTTGCGAGATGCAGCAGTTGAACGAAAGGTTGGAAACAAGCTCAATGGCGATCCTCCGTGAGGCTCCAGCGTGCTCGGTGTCTGGCTTTGCTGCTCCAATCTGCTTCTGAGCGCAACGGTTGACTTTAACGAAAAACGAATCTGCCGGAGGAAAGTCATGCAGAGGAGCTTGCTTAAGTCCAAAATACATCGTGTCGGTATCACTGAATCGAATCTGAACTACGAAGGCAGCCTGTCAATAGATGCGGACCTGATGGAGGCGGCCAATATACTGCCTTACGAACAGATAAAGATCTATAATATCAACAATGGTGCGCGGTTCGACACGTATGCCATTGCCGGTCCGGCAGGCGAAGGGGGAATCTGCCTGAACGGGGCGGCTGCTCGAATGGGCGTGCCGGGCGACCTGATAATTATCGCCACCTATGCTAATTATGAAGAAGCCGAGGCCTCAGCGCACAAACCTGTTGTAGTGCTTGTGGACTCCCGGAACAGGAAATGCGCCGGGAAGGCTGCAATCGATCTGGCGGTAGTTAAATAGTTCTGAATTTTAGTTTAAATCTTGGCCACATTAAGTGAACATATTGGCTTTAGCCCACCAAAAGCGGCCGCGGGAACCGGGATGGCGCCGGTTTATTCTGCTGTTGCCCAAAGAGGAGATTTTTGCACATGTCGATGAGGAGTTATTTATTTACGTCCGAATCCGTTACGGAAGGGCATCCCGACAAAATAGCAGACCAAATCTCGGATGCAGTTCTGGACGCGATCATAACAGGAGACACAACGGCGCGCGTGGCATGTGAAACACTTGTCACCACCGGGCTTGCTTTTGTTGCAGGCGAAATTACGACCTCCACCTATGTCGATATCCCCCGTATTGTCAGAGACACCATAAAGGACATCGGGTACAACGATTCCTCCATGGGATTTGACTGGGAAACCTGTGCTGTGATTTCCAGCATCGATAAACAGTCGCCTGACATCGCCGTAGGAGTAAATGCCGGCGAGGGGCTTTACGAAGAGCAGGGGGCGGGAGACCAGGGATTGATGTTCGGTTTTGCGTGCAATGAAACCCCGGTGCTTATGCCCATGCCGATTTACTATGCGCACCGGATTTCGAGAAAACTGGCGGAAGTTCGCAAAAACGGGATGGTTGATTTTCTTCGGCCTGATGGAAAGACCCAGGTAACGGTCGAATATCTCGATCACAAGCCGCTGAGGGTGGACACAGTGGTGGTCGCAGCCCAGCACACACCGCAAGTGACTTATTCCACTTTGCGCGAAGCAATTATTGATGAAGTGGTAAAGAAAGTAATTCCCGAAGAATTGCTCGACTCGAAAACCAAATACTATATTAATACTACCGGGCGTTTTGTTATAGGCGGCCCTTTGGGGGATTGCGGCCTTACGGGAAGAAAGATCATCGCCGATACGTATGGCGGCCAGGGCAGCCATGGCGGAGGCGGATTTTCGGGCAAGGACCCCTCGAAGGTAGATCGGACAGCCTCCTATATGGCCAGGTATGTTGCCAAAAATATTGTGGCGGCCGATCTTGCGGACCGGGTCGAAGTTCAGGTGGCCTACAGCATTGGTATGGCTGAGCCGGTTTCGCTGATGATTGACACCTTCGGCACAGGACGCATTCCCGACGAGCGGATTCAGGAACTGGTCCTGGAGCTGTTCAGCTTCAAACCGGCCAACATGATAAAATACCTGAGGCTTACAAGACCGATATTCAGGAAGACTGCGAGCGGCGGCCATTTCGGAAGGACCGACCCCGACTTTACCTGGGAAAAAACGGATATGGCGGATACGCTCAAAGACAGGGCGGGTCTCAACGGAGACAGCAAGAAATGCATATGCTAAGGAGAATTAATGGATTTTGATATAAAGGACAAAGGTCTTGTAGACAAAGGCCGTTTAAGGGTGGAGTGGGCAGCCCAATCCATGCCCGTGCTGCGGTCGATCCAAAAGAGGTTTGCCTCGGAGAAGCCTTTGGCTGGAATTCGGATGGCGGCCTGCCTTCACGTGAC
>OMOE01000068.1:4891-28779 GCA_900290365.1 Syntrophobacter sp. SbD1
TTGCCTCGGAGAAGCCTTTGGCTGGAATTCGGATGGCGGCCTGCCTTCACGTGACAACCGAAACGGCCGCCCTGGCTCAGGCGCTTAAAGCGGGGGGCGCGGACCTGCGCATTTGTGCATCGAACCCCTTGAGCACCCAGGACGATGTAGCGGCCTTTCTTTCCATTTCGGAGCAAATTCCTGTTTTTGCAATAAAGGGTGAGGACAAGGAAACTTATTACCGCCATATTCATAATGCGCTCGAACAGCCCCCTCAGCTGACGATGGACGATGGCGCAGACCTGGTGAGCATTCTCCATTCCGAGCGCAAAGAGCTTCTCGCAAACGTGATAGGCGGCACTGAGGAAACGACCACGGGCGTGATCCGGCTCNNGTTATCCAATCGTGGCTGTCAACGACGCAGACACCAAGCACCTCTTCGATAACCGCTATGGTACAGGCCAAAGCACGTTGGATGGAATTATCCGGGCTACGAACAGATTGCTGGCCGGCGCAAATTTCGTTGTGAGCGGATATGGGTGGTGCGGCCGTGGTGTTGCAATGAGGGCCTCCGGAATGGGGGCCAAAGTAATCGTGACTGAAGTGGAGCCGCTCAGGGCGCTTGAGGCCGTTATGGACGGCTATCAGGTTATGTCCATGGAAAAGGCCGCTCCAATCGGAGACTTTTTCTGCACCTTGACCGGCGACATCCACGTGCTTCGCAAAGAACATTTCGAAGTGATGAAAGATGGCGCTATCATCAGCAATTCCGGCCACTTCAATGTTGAGATCAACCTTGAACAACTCCGTGAAATGTCATCATCTGTGCGGACGATGCGTGAGTTTGTTGAAGAATTCAGCATGAAAAACGGCAGGAGAGTATATGTGCTTGGCGAGGGCCGCCTTATCAATCTGGCTGCCGCGGAGGGACATCCTTCGAGCGTTATGGATATGAGCTTCGCAAACCAGGCGCTTTGTTCGGAATATATCGTTAAAAATCATAAATCTCTTAAAAACCAGGTCTACCGGGTCCCGATGGATATCGACCGTGAAATAGCCCGCCTTAAACTTGCGAGCATGGGAGTCGAAATTGACTCACTCACCGAGGAGCAGCATACCTACCTGCATTCATGGGAGATGGGCACGTAAGGAGTTTTGAGTCTTCAGTTTTGAGTTAGCGGTACCCAATCAGCGAATACATAGGAGCTTCAAGACGAGGTCTAGCGTTTTGAGGCTCTTTTGCATTTGTCTTCCGGCCGGCTGTGCCATGGAACATACTCGGGTTATGCTTGCGGGCAATTTTCAGAGAGGAAATGGAAAAGTATACGCATCTCATCGAAAGCGCGGCACAGCGTCGTCATGGCCTTTATCGCTTTTTCACTTTCCTTTCCCTCAAATAATTCGGGTACGGAGAGCATGGCTGCCTGGGCTGAACGAAAATTTTGTACGGAGCGCTCCTCAAGCGCCATCAACTGAGACGGTATGTTCTCGGGCCGAATTTCGGAAATCAGTTTTTCCAATTCCCGATATTTTTCATCGTATTCTCGAGCAAGATGTCCTATAATCCCAAATTGCGGGGAACTATCTTTCAACTGAAGGCTCCTTTTAGGGGAAAAGCTAAATCGTTATAACACTTTCCATTAGGTTGCGATATAATTTTGAAATATCGAAACCTTTGTTGGAAAATAACGTTTTTCAAACAAGTCGATTAGCAAAGAATAATCACCTGGCTCGCAGTGAATTGTGGCTAATAATGCCGGAAGATTTGTGCGGGCCTGGCGCGCCATTGCGGTCTTTGCAACCGGACCGGTGGTCTGGGGCAGTTGCTTTGCGCCATACTCGCTGGCTGAGGGTTTTAAAATGTTCGTCAAGAATATCAATGTCTTGCTTTCCGAGTGGATCAAAATACCTGTCGAGGGTTTGCCTCCCATACTGGAAAAAAAGCTCTACGAACGGCTTGTTTTCACCAATCCGGACTATGAATCGCGGCACAATCGAGGCGAATGGCTTGGCAACGTCCCTGCGCAGATAAACTGCCTTAAACAAAAAGGCAGAAATTATCTTATCCCCAGAGGATTTTTGGACCAGTTTGTCGAGTTGTGCAAAAGGTACCAGGTCCCTTACCGGCTGGTCGACCGGAGGCGTTATTTCGAACCTGCTCCCATCGAATTTCACGGCGAACTGAAAGACTATCAGCAGGAAGCGGCCGAAGCTGTGCTCGAGCACGATTGCTCTACGATTGTCGGAGGTCACAAGAGCGGCAAAACAGTTATTGCCCTCTATACGATCGCTCAGAGGAAGCAACCCACTCTTATCGTATTGCCCAAGATGGACCTTTTCGAAGGCTGGCTGAGGAAGATTGTAAGTTTTCTTCGGATTCCCGCCTCGGAGGTTGGTATCTTTTCCGGTGGCAATCACCAGGTCGGAAAGCAGATCACTATCGGTCATACCGGCGAAGTAATGCGTTATTGGAGAAAAATTTACGATAAGGTCGGGTACATAATCTTCGATGAATCACAGCGCACCCCATCAAAGATTCTTACCAACATGGTCCCCAATTTCGACTGCCGCTACATATTGGGTCTATCAAACAGCATGCAGCGAAAGGACCGCCTCTTAAAGCTGATTCACTATTATCTGGGCGATGTAGTCTATTCGATTGATGAAAAAGACGCTCGCGAAGGACGAGGGGTCATACCGGGAACTGTGATAGCCCGTCAAACGCAGTTCGACTATCCCTATAATTCAAGGGCGGATTACCCGTCGATGCTAAGGGATCTTATGCTAGATCCTGAAAGAAACCGCAAAATTGCGGACGATGTGGAAATCGAGCTTCAAAAAGGCGAAGAGCGGGTCATTGTGCTGTCGGGAGGAGAGGACCAGGATAATGCCTTGAGTGCTGAGTTGAGTCAGCGCGGAATTAAGGCCTTTTCATATAATCAATATTTCGTCAATCCCAGGATTTTGGATAATGATGGCGGCAATAATAATAACTCTTTGCAATCGGGAGCTTCGGAGGCGAAGGTTTGGCTTATTTCGCCACGCGAAATGTCTCAATTTTCACAGACCCTGAAATCTCATGTGGTTTTCCTGGCCGTTCCAGTCTACTTCCAGAAGAATCTTTCGAAAGCCATACGCGATATGTGCCATCCTGAGGATTCATCAGACAGCCGGCTCACCATATATGATTACGTTGATTCCAGGGTGGGAATACTGGATAATTATTTTCGCATGAGAAGCTACAACTACGGAGTTCATCCTGACCTGCTGCTCAATGCCCAATCGGACCTTCTAGAGGTTGCCCGGTAAGTCAAAACAGCATTGCGGCTAACCTGATAAAATCTGATGCGAGAAAAGCTGGTTGCAATCGCTCCATTTGTCCGATCCTGCCCAAGGGTCGTAACGCTTGGCGTTCAAACGTCCATGGGAGACTACACTCCTGCGCAAAGGAGAATGCTGCTCTGCGCAAGCCAAATTTTGTTCCCCACTCCACGGTTTGCCGGTATTTTGCATGCGGCAGGGAAAAGGACCTTTCCTAGCGCCATTTCTTACAGCATTCTAAGGTCCAGGCTGATACAGGAAGTGCTGTTTCAGCTTCTTAAGTGCCCTCGTCCTTTTACACGCATTTATTATGGCCGCCAAAAAAACTCAATCCTCGAAGATTTTTCTTTTCCGTTTCGGGCAATGGGTCCCAAGATGCCTGGAAGCGCCCTGCGGGTCTGTGATAACATTGAGTTGAAGGCTTTGGCTGAGATTTATAATCCATTGATAGTACAAGAAAGTTTAGATTACCAGGATCGCTTTCTTCTCATTTTTGTCAACTACCAATGCATAGGGATACTTGGAAAGATTTCCGGAGGTGAGCAAGACGGATTCAAGGAAAATATAGCTCGGGATTGTTTTAACGGCGAGATTGTGTCTTATCTTGAAAATCTGTTCAGATCGGTGCAGATCAACGACGTTGCCGCACAAATCGGCATAATCCGGGGAGGCTGCCGCGTGATTGAGCTGGCTCGCCCACCTCTTTGGCGGCCAACCCCGGAAGGCGCAATTAACAGATTCGATTACATTTCACACATGATAGAGTCCAATATGTTCTAATGCCTCCCGTATGGTGGGTCTAAATATGCTGAAAGGAATATTTAAATGCAGAAAAGGATAGTCTTGGTATGGGCTCTGCTGATAGTCGTCATCGCCGGATGGGCCCCATTAGCGCTTCCGGATGAAGGAAAAGAATGTCCGCTGGTTTCCCCGGAGTCGCGGCCCTTTGTTCAGCGCACGATTGCTTCAAAGCCTGGAGATCTCTTCGTGGTTCTCAAAAATGGCCTGACATTGCTTGTTCATCAACAGCCCGGCGCCGAGGTCGTTTCCGCCCAGGTTTTCGTTCGAGCAGGGTCCGCCCTCGAAGGAAAGTACTTGAAGGCCGGTCTTTCCCATTACCTCGAGCACATAGTGGCCGGNNGGCAATGGGAGGCACGACGAATGCGTACACCAGCTATGACCGGACGGTGTACTACATAAACACGGGAGCCGGCCATTGGCAGGATGCTCTTGACCTGTTGCTTTCCTATGTGTCTGAAAATGTAGTGGACCCCAACGAGGTCGCCAGGGAAAAAAAAGTAATACAGCAGGAAATGAAATTGGGGGAGAGCAACCCCAATACTGAGTTGTGGAAACTGTTCATTCAAACGGCATACCAGGATAATCCGGTTAGATATCCTGTGATCGGGTTTGAAGAAGTTTTTGTCCAACAAACCAGGGAGGCCCTTCTGGACTATTACCATCAGCGCTACCAGCCCGGGAACATTATAGTAGCTCTGGCCGGCGATGTTCAGGCCTCGAAGGTCCTTCAGTTCGTGGCTGAAAAGACCAAAGAGTTTCTTCCCCGGACCTCCGATCCGGTAGTACTGCCTGAAGAACCTCTGCAGGGAAGCATGAGGTGGGAGGAAAAAGAAGTTGCGATTACCAGGGTGGTCCAGGCAATAATAGGATTTCCATCGGTAAACGCTTACGACAAAGATCTTTACGCACTGGATGTTCTTGCCGAGGTAATGGGTGAAGGCGAGACCTGCCGTCTGCACTGTCGTCTGAAAGAGGAGGAGAACAAAGTCTTCAGCATAAGTTCGAGTAACTGGACGCCTGCTTTTGTTCGAGGCCAGTTCATTATCTCTATTTCGCTTTCTCCTTCTCAGTGGCCTTCGGTATTAAAAGACATCCAGGGTGAAATCGATGCTTTCAAGAACACTCAAATCACTGCGGCGGAATTGGATAAAGCCAAAAAATCGGCCATAGCCCAGCACGTTTTCGAACAGGAAACCGTCTCGGCCAGGGCCTCCTCGCTTGCATCGTCCTATTTGCTCTCGGGAAACCCTTACTTTGATGACGATTACGTAGACGGGGTTCGCGCAGTAACGGCGGAACAAGTCCTGGCGGCTGCCCGGCGATACCTTGATAACAACCGCATGAACATTGCCGTGATAAAACCTCAGTCCGCCGAGGTTCCGGGCGCAGCAGCGGCCGAATGCGAGCCGGCGAAAACCCCGCCGGTTGAATTCAGCCGATTGGACAATGGGTTGAGGACGCTGATCAAGCAGGATAACAATCTTCCCATTGTTACCCTGCAACTGTTTGGAAACGGTGGCCTTTCATTTGAATCCCTTGAGCGTCCCGGACTTTCCACCTTCACGGCCGGGCTATTGACCGCCGGGACCAAATCAATGAAAAAGCTCGATCTGCTGAGAAAAGTAGAAAATGCCGGCGGAGAAATAAGTGTACAGTCCGACAACAATACCTACCATGTTTCCATCAAGGTGCTCAAAGAAGACTTTGACTGGGCCCTGGGCCTTCTGGCCGATATCGCGCAGAACTCTCAATTCCCCCAGGACGAAATCGATAAGCAAAAACAAGATACGCTGATTGCCATAAAAAGGCTTGATGAGAGCTGGCAGGCAGAGGTATTGCGACTGTTCAAGCAAAACTATTTCCAGAAAACTTCCTATATAAACGACAGGCTTGGGACGCCGGATTCCGTCAAGGCTTTTACTCGTGAGGAAATTCTTGCATTCTACCGCAAGATATTGAATCCGCAGAATTGCGTGCTGGCTGTGTACGGCGATGTGGATCCGGCAAAAGCGAGGCAGCTCGTGCAGCAAAAGTTCGAAAACTGGGCCGGGAAGCCGGTGGCAAAGTCAATGCCCGATGAGACTTACCCGCTACGCGATAGCCGCACCGTCGAGATAAAAAACGAAAAGAAAAGCGCAGCTCTTTTCATCGGCACAAACGGCCTGGATATTAACAATGCCCAACGTCCCGTGCTCGATGTTCTGACAGCGGTCCTCTCAGGCGGAGGCTCTCCGGCCGGGAGGATGTTCGACTCTCTTCGAGGCGGGGATCAAACCCTGGTCTACACCGTGAGCACTTTCCCCTTCTATGGAAAAAATGCCGGGTATTTCGGGGTCCTGACGCAGACCACGATGGCGAATCTGCCCAAGGTGCAGGAGGTGATTGATCAAAACCTCAAGCGGCTCAAGGATGAACTTGTTCCGGAAACCGAACTCACAAGGGCCAAGGAGACCATGCTCGTCGAACTGAAGCTGGGCAGGCAGACGCTGGGCAGCCAGGCCTCCGATGCGTCCCTTAATGAAGTGCTTGGTCTTGGCTGGGATTACAGCAGCCACTACCCGGATTTGATCAAGGCTGTGAGCGCCACGGATGTAAGGGACCTGGCCCGCAAGCTTTTTACCCATACCTTGATTGCCAGGACCTTGCCCGAAAATCCCACTGAGATACTTACGGCCCCCCCGCCTGTCAGGGGAGACGTGCAAAACTGAGTTCTTATCAGGGCGGGCAGAGAAACAGCTTTCCATCAAAGCGGAGTTTCCTCAGCTTTCGCTGTTCCTGAAGCTTTTGTGATTCCTGCTCAACTCTTTTTTCCGGGACACCGAGAGAGGCGGCCAGCTCAGTTATGGTGCAGGGCCGCCTCTCCACTGTCTCGAGTATGCGCAGACCGATTTGTTCTTCGCCGAAGTCATGCTCATGCGACTCGAATACGCCCACTATCTCTGTACTTAGTGAGCTGAAAAAGGAAGCGGCCCACTTCATCCGCGCTTGGGACAGTCCCATAATCCCGGTGCACGCCGGGGGCCGGACAACCGTGTTTAGTTCGATCTTGTCCGGTCTTATGGATTCCATGGCCCGGGCCAGCGCCGAAAGTTCTTCCGGGGTGTCGTTTACTCCCGAGACCAGCGCTGTTTCGATGTGTAACTGCCCCTTGTAGTCTTGCCTGAACGCGCGGATTCCCTCGATGATCTGCTCCAGGTCCAGGGATGGATGAGGCCTGTTGACAGTAAGGAAAACAGGGGCGGTGACAGCATCCATAGAGGGAACGACGCGGTCGGCCTTCAAGAGGCGGCGTCTCACCTCGGGGTCCCACAATAGGGAACCGTTCGTTAGCACCACCAAAGGCAGCTCAGGGTAATCCTTCTTGATTGCGGCAATAAGCTCTCCGAGGCCCGAATAAAGGGTTGGTTCGCCCGCGCCGGAAAAGGTCAGAACGTCTGCCGCATTCGGACGGAGGCTCAGAAAGGCGCGAAGTTCCGCAAGGACTTGAGACGGATCGACGAAATTTTCCGTGATTATGCTCAAGCGGGTAGTAGGACCCGATTCGCAGTAAATGCAATCGAAAGAACAAGTCTTGGGCGGAATTACATCTATTCCAAGGGACCTGCCCAGTCGCCGGGACGGCACTGGGCCGAATATCGAACTCATCGCTTCTCCTGCGCCAACAAAGAGTGGATAGCGGCCGGACCGCAAAAGTTCAAAAATACCGGCTGCTGACAACCCTGAAAAGAGTGGACAGGGCATTATATAAATAGGAAAATCCTTCGTCAACCGGAAGGCTTAGGCGTTTTTACTTCCAAACCAGCCAAAAATGTTTTAATTATTATATGTTTAGACTTTGTCCGCGAGAACCGGAAATTACTAAATGGAGACAGCCGGATGCGAAGCGATCTTATGAAAAAAGGTGTCGAGAAGGCTCCTCATCGCTCACTTTTTAAGGCCATGGGCTATACTCAATTGGAAATAGACAGACCTATTATAGGTGTTGTCAACTCAGCCAACGAGATTATTCCAGGGCATATACACCTGGACAAAATAGCGGATGGGGTCAAAGCGGGTGTGCGGATGGCCGGGGGCACGCCAGTCGAGTTCAACACGATCGGTGTTTGCGACGGTATAGCCATGAATCATGCCGGGATGCGGTATTCACTGGCAAGTCGCGAGTTGATAGCAGATTCAATCGAGATAATGGCGATGGCCCATCCTTTTGACGGATTGGTATTGATTCCCAATTGCGACAAGATCATACCCGGAATGATAATGGCCGCTTTGAGGCTTAACATTCCGGCAATTCTGATAAGCGGCGGCCCAATGCTGGCGGGACATGTGGGTGGAAAACCCGTCGATCTGATATCTGTATTTGAAGGAGTGGGTTCGCTCAAAGCCGGGCAGATATCGGCGGGTGAGTTGGAAGAACTGGAAGACAATGCGTGTCCAGGGTGCGGATCGTGCGCAGGCATGTTCACCGCCAATTCGATGAACTGTCTTGCTGAGGCGCTGGGACTCGCGTTGCCCGGCAACGGAACTATCCCGGCGGTCACAGCGGCCAGGGTGCGCTTGGCCAAAGAAGCCGGGATGCGGATGATGGATCTTGTGGCAAGCGGCCTCAAGCCGAGGGATATTGCGACCAGGGCGGCTTTCGAAAACGCGATAACTGTGGACATGGCCCTGGGATGCTCAACAAACACGGTGCTTCACGTTCCGGCAATCGCCAACGAAGCTGGTATCCACCTTGATCTTGGCGTTTTCAACGAAATCAGCTCCCGCACGCCTCACCTTTGCAGCTTACGCCCCGGAGGAGCCCATTTCCTTGAAGACCTCAACTCGGCAGGGGGCGTACAGGCTGTAATGAAGGAGCTTTCGCGCCGCGAGCTTATCAATCCGGCCCCTCTTACCGTTAGTGGAAATCCGGTGGGTGAAAACCTGAAAAAAGCGCGTGTTGTTCGGCCCGAGGTCATACGGCCGCTGGAAAATCCTTATCATCATCAGGGTGGGATAGCCGTTCTCTACGGAAACATTGCGCCGGAAGGCGCTGTGGTCAAGCAATCCGCAGTGGCTCCCGAGATGCTTACAAGAAAGTGCAGGGCGCGAGTTTTCGAAAGCGAGTCCGATGCGTCAGGTGCTATTCTGGACGGCCGGATCGTGGCGGGGGACGTGGTTGTTATCCGTTACGAAGGTCCCAAAGGGGGGCCCGGAATGCAGGAGATGCTGACGCCGACCGCAGCGATCATAGGACGTGGCCTGGGACTGGATGTGGCGCTCATAACCGATGGCCGGTTCAGTGGAGGCACACAGGGGGCGGCCATAGGACATATTTCGCCTGAGGCGGCTGTTGGCGGCCCGATTGCATTGATCGAGGAAGGCGATGAGATTCTTGTGGATATCCCGAATAAGAAGCTGGAGTTGATGGTGGACGATACGGTGCTGGAAACGCGGAAGAAAGCATGGAAGCCGCGTGAGCCTAGAATCAAGACCGGATGTCTAGCCAGATACGCGCGTATGGTCACCTCCGGTTCGCGCGGTGCTATTTTGCTGAACGAATAGAATTACGGCAAGGGGGGAGCTGGAAACAAGAAGCCGGCGCCGTCCCTGCTCATAGATGACATTTATCTAGCGAAGGTTTGTCGTGGGCTATGTTTTCAGCTTAGCTGACGCCGAGCGTCATGAGAGGTGGTTTAGCTCTCCTCAGGGACAAAGGGCGCTCGCGTTCGAACAGGAACTTCTCCGGAAAATATGGGCGCCCGTTTCATCGCAGCGTGTTCTTGAGGTCGGTTGCGGGAGCGGTATATTCCTGGAATGGTTCAAGTCGCAGGGCCATATGGTGGCTGGGCTCGAACCTTCGAGTTCGAGCCTCGAACTTGCGCGCAGGCGCCTTGGTTCCAAAGTTCGGCTTAATCATGGGTTTGCCGAAAATCTGCCCTACGAGGACAACGAATTCGATACAGTCGCCCTGATAACCACCCTCGAATTCGTCGAAGACCCCTATCTGGCGCTTAGAGAAGCCTGTCGCGTGGCGCGCCGGAACGTACTGCTGGGTGTTTTGAATAAGTATTCCATCGGCGGACTTAACTACGGCATCCAAAAATTCTGGAACGACTCGATTTACAGCCGCGGCAGGTTTTTTAGCGTTTTTCAGCTTCGCACAATGAGCAGCAGGATCCTTTCGGGCGCCGTTCCGATTGAATGGAGAACCTGCCTTTCCCTGCCTTTGCCTTTTTTCCACTACATTCATCTTTTAGAACGAATTCCTCTGTTGCAACGGCATCCTTTCGGACATTTTATCGCCATGAGGATCGATATGCGGTGCCGCGTTCGCACGCTGCAGTCACCTGCTTTCGATGAAATTCCCGCTGGTGCGAAAGTCTCCATTCAATCTCTGGGCTGCTGGCGGGCACAGGGGGGCGGTCCTCAAATTCGGATGAATGGGTAAGAGCAAGTGAAGGATCGACAATGAAAGAGGCGATGCTCTACACGCCTTTAGATGAAAACCGGGTGCACTGTTATCTTTGTTCGCAGCACTGCCGCATCGATCCGGGCGGAATTGGAAAATGCGGTGTGCGCCAAAACAGGGAAGGCAGGCTCTGGAGCCTGGTATACGGGAAAGTTATCGCCCAGCATGTCGATCCTGTCGAAAAAAAGCCGCTGTTTCATTTCTTCCCGGGCACAACAAGTTATTCGATAGCTACGGCCGGGTGTAATTTCAAATGCCTGTTCTGCCAAAACGCCGACATTTCGCAATCGCCCGGAATTTATGGTTACGGTGTAAGTATCTCTGCGGAACAGATTGCAGACAGAGCGCAAGAGCATGGGTGCGCCTCGATTTCATACACATACACCGAGCCTACCATATTCATGGAGTACGCTCTCGACGTTGCAGCCCTGGCGAAAGAGCGCGGGCTTGCCAACGTTTTTGTAACCAATGGGTACATGAGCAGGGAGGCTTTGGATGCGATTGCTCCTTTTCTTGGAGCTGCCAATGTTGACCTGAAGTCTTTCAATGACGAGTTCTACCAAAAACAATGCGGCGCGCGCCTCAAACCGGTTCTCATTAGCCTTGAAGGCATGAAAAAACGGGGCATCTGGCTCGAGGTGACAACGCTGATCATCCCGGGTCTGAACGACAGCGATGATGAATTGAAGCAGATTGCGCAATATCTTGTTGGTTTGGGTGCTGAGATCCCCTGGCATGTAAGCCGTTTTCATCCCGCGTATCGTATGGGAGATATTGGGCCAACGCCGGTGGAAACCATCAGGAGAGCACGAAAAATAGGGCTGGAGGCTGGTATTCATTATGTCTATACGGGGAATATACCGGGAGATGCCGGCGAGAGCACATTATGCCATTCCTGTGGCGCCGTGCTCATCAGACGTGTTGGCTATTCCATCAGCAAACAGAACCTGAACAATGGCGCTTGCGCAAAGTGTGGAACTGTCCCCGCCGGGATCGGAATGAATTGAGCAACGACAGAAAAGAGTTGCTGCACGAGATATACGAAAGGCTGTCGGCCTCATTTGGTCCACAGGGATGGTGGCCTGCCGAGACCCCGTTCGAGGTCATACTGGGCGCTATTCTTACCCAGAATACCTCATGGAAAAATGTTGCAACGGCAATCGAAAACCTGCGCCGCTATAATCTGTTGAATCTCGGGCGCCTTTGTGGGCTTGGGGCGCAGGAACTTGCGCCTCTCATTCGCTCCTCTGGATTCTACAACCAAAAAGCCAAGAAGATAAAGAGCTTCTGCAATCATATTCTGACAAACTGGAGCGGCAGTCTTGAAGATTTGCTGGCCCTTGATATGGACTCGCTGAGAACCGAACTTCTGTCAATCCGGGGCATCGGCCCTGAAACAGCCGACAGCATTATACTGTATGCTGCTTTTAAACCATCTTTCGTTGTGGACAGCTACACTTACCGAATTTTATCAAGACATGGATGGGTGGATGAGTCGATTTCCTATGAGGACCTGCGGGAATACTTTATGGGAGCCCTGGATGACGACGTGCCGCTTTTTCAGGAATTCCATGCCCTTTTGGTCCGGGCCGGACATCTTTACTGCCGGAAAACGGCATTGTGTCAGGCCTGCCCCTTGAATGTCTTCTTCACCGGATGATATTTTGTTGCCGCCGCCAGGGTGCTGAAAAATGCTTTAAATTCCCACTTTAGAGCAGAAACCTCCTGCGACCGTCACCCCGGCGGAGGCCCATGGCCGTCAACCTAAGCGCCTAAGCTCTTGTGCTTTCCGCTCATATTCTCATTTGAACGGTCAGTGTGGCCAATGTTGGTCACGAAGAGCACAAAGAAGACACGAAGCCCACAGAGAAAACCTATCCGGATAAGCACCTCTGTGGCCTTTCGAATCTTAAGATATGGGTCGGACACGAAGAGACAAAGCACACGAAAACATTTCTCCAACGAGATCCCAGTCAACGATTTTCCTTCGTGCCCCTTCGTGTATCTTCGTGCTCTTCGTGACCAAAAAAGCAAGCGCCCGCCGCCGAACGTTTGAGTGGCGATCCTGGTCGCCGTCCCACCGCCGCCTACTGTCCAGTAGGGTATTTTATATACAAAAATAATGTGTTCCCCCCATTTTAGTCCAGTCCAAATAGTTCATAATCTACTGAGGAAAGGTCTATCCCAGACAGATGCGCAGATGGCCGGGACTTGTTTTCGGCAGGGTTTGCCCACCCGTGAGATGCCTGCGCAAAAGGAAACTCTAGACGATGTTTCATTTCCCCGTAAAGGGCTGGAAAGGAAAGAGCATGCATTCAGAAGGACATGATCTGTGCGGATGGCAACTGAATAATCCTGACCAGGACATCTTCGATGTTGAGGTGCTGGAAATTTTCGGAGATTGCAGTACATGCGAGTTTGCGGGTGAATGCCTGATACCGTGTGAATCGATCCGGCGCCTGGTGCCGAAAGAGGGCAGGATTGTGGGGCTTGGCCATGAAAAGGAACGGGGCGAGCCAAAGATGAGCTACTTTGCACTGCTGAAGCAGGACGAGGTGAAGTTCATTGTGTTGAGCACGCCGGATTATTTCTGGGCCACGGCGAACTATATAGCTGATGAGGAGGTGCCTGCCTGGGCCTTATCACAATTGGATTCAAACTTATCACAATTGGATTCAAAGGAAGAAATGCCGCGCCGCAGAGCCGCTTGAGCTGTTAACTGTTGCGACACTAGTGGAATCGAGGAGAAAGGTTTCGATGGACAACCCTGTGTTTGATTTCTGGAATAAGCTGATGATAAATATGTGGTCCAAGTGCGCAATGCCTTCCGGCGCTAACCCGTTCGACTGGTTTGCGCAGTCAAATAGAGCGAAAGGCCCATGGGAAAGCACTTTGGAGATGACCCAGGCAATATCGGAATCTTTTGCCGCTTTTAGCGGAGATAAAAAACAGGCCAGTGAGGCCGATTCTCTTTCCGACCTCGTGTCTAACCTGATGCAAATAGGGTTTGAAGGTTATCTGGATCTTCAAAAGAAATGGTTTGATGATGTTCGCAAAGGCAACGCTCCGGTACATGAAATAGAGTCTTTGAGCCATGCGCCGTTGATCTGGCTCGAATCAATCCACAAGATGCTTGATATTGTCCCCGATGCAGGTGTGAGCGGTCCTCCGCGGGACGTTCTTAAGAAGTACACTGCTTTTTCGACAAAAATGAGTGAGATCCTTTATCAGCTTTATCTTCCGATGGACAAGGCATCCAAAGCCTGGGCCGAAAAGATGGATGTAATGCGCAAAGAAGGCAGGGTCCCTCAAAATATAGAGGAATCCTCCGGCGTCTGGTTTTCTGCGATAGAGAGTTCATTGCTGGAGCTGATCAAGTCGCCCGACTACACACAGTTACTGCATGAAACAGCGGATTCCTATGAACAATATCGCCAGGTGAGGCAGCAGGTATATGGTCAATCGGCTAAAGCGGGTCCAAAGCCCCGGGACAAGGGCGTGGACGCATTATCCGATGAAATAAGCAAGTTGAGGGAAAAACTCGAAGAGCTGCTGCAAAAAGTTGATTTGCAGACCAGCCAACCAACAAGTGGGAGTCCTAATGAGAGGGAGACGGGGTGAGGTCTCACCGCGTCTCCCGCACTCGATTTTTCTAGCCGCCGCCTAGCGGGGGTGCCGGAAAATGCTTTAAATTCCAGTAGAAACCTCCTGCGACCGTCACCCCGGCGGAGGCCGGGGTCCAGTGTATTGTGCTTTAATATCAATTAGTTGGAGAAAAGTCTGGATTCCGGCTTCCGCCGGAATGACGAACTAATTACCAATTTTCAGGTGTTTCTCCCACCGTAGAACCTTTTTCAGCAGCCGCCGAAGGCGGCGGCGATCCTGGCCGGCGGTCCAACCGCCTCACTTTTTCTCTGATGATGTGGGTTTCCTGGATGCGCTTCGCTTGGGCGCCGTACGGTTTATTTGCGTCTTTTTCGCCGGTTTCCCGCCTGATGGAGTTGCAGCAACCGGGCCCGGGAGTAAAACCAGCCGGGTCTTTTTCTCCTTGGCTGTAACCGGCAAAAGGGCATTCAGTTTCCGGTCCCGTTCCACTGAAGCCGGATCGCCTGCCGGCGCGCCGGCTGATGCAGCCCGAACTTCGGATACCGCCTTGGGTGCCTGTTCTGCCTCAATGCTTTGTCTGGAGGCCTCCATGGCAGTATCCAGGTCGATTTGGAAGCGGACCGGGCCTCTGAAAATTTTGCAAGCCTCCGAAGATTCGGCGGGCTTCCCGGCCCGAGGAAAAAGAGTATGAAGGGCACAGCTTGAGGTGGGAATCGACCACGATGTCGCAATGGCTGCGTGGCCTTTCGGAAATACGCAGACCTCGGCATCGATATAATCCAGGGCTGCAAGTGCAGCTTCTTTGTCGACCAGGTCGTCGCCCTCCGCAACACAGATAAGCCATGGTACTTTCATTTCCGGCAATCGCTTCAAATTAAGTTTTCGGCCAAACAGGGTGACAGGTAGATTCCCCTCTTTGTCTATGGGAATAGAGTAGGAATCGAAGCTCATTTGGGCGATGTTGACTGGTATGTCCACTTGATCATGTGTCAGCCAGTAATTGATTGCCGCTGCTGTTTTGCTGATTTTCGGCTGCGGATTTGGCTGGCTGTCGAACATAGCTATGTCGCGGTGAAAAGAAACGACCGGTGATTCGGTCTCCAGTTTTCGAAGCTTATGTACCCATGACAAAATAGGGCCGTCGATAACGGAATTCCCGTCAGGAAGATCTTTTTGAGAATACTTGATATCTCTGAATCTGTTCGGGATGATTTTTATGTAATCCACCAGCGACTTGCTCCGGCTCCCGTCTATCGGGCTTACACAGGTAATCAGGGCGTCCACCAGGCCGTCGAGTTCGCCGGAGAGAAGGGCCACAAGAGACTGATAGCCGCCCTGGCAAAAGCCGTTCAGAGTGACCGGCGTGTTGTGCCTTCCCATCACTTTCTCGCAAAAAAACCGTATGTCGCGAGCGTCATCTTCTCCGGTCATCGTCTGGACTGCGGGCGTCGTATCGATGTCTTTGATCACGCGAATGTAGGTCGGTATTCCCTGGTTGGCATAGCAATGAACATAGCTCTTTTGTTCTTGCGGCAAAAAGGCCAATATATTGGCGCCCAGAACATAGGGCGGGATGATCACTACGGGTTTGTTCCGGGATTCTGTAACTTTTTGAGTGGGCAGCACCTGCAAGAGATCGAAACGCTCGGTTTCAGCCACTTTTTTATACCCGCCGCTTTCCGGGTGGATGCCGAATTCCGTTTTTATATGGTCTATAGCTTTGGGGTATTCTTGAACTGTCACCTTGAGGACCTCTTCCAACCTGTCCGCAAACTTGCACAGGCAGTCCTCGTCTTCAAACGTGTTTAACCAGGCTGAAAAACTTTTGCTCACCGTATCGCAGAAATAACTGTTCATAGCTTTCAGGCCGCTGGCCATGGAAGTTGCCGCAAGTTCCATATTCATGTCAGACAGTTGACTGTAGTCTCTGAGGTTATCGGCGGGTGAGTTGGCGGCGAGTTTTTCTTTCTCGGCGTTTGCGAAAGAACTTAGAGCATTCGTCGTTGGCATCATAAACGTAGTAGTGTATCTAAAAATTCCGCTCCAGTAATACTGGGCCGCTCTTGTCTGAGCGAAAGCCGCCCGGCTGAGTTTAGGGGCGGCTCGCATGGATTTGCACATCAAAGAAGCCGCTGCATTGAAAATTTCGTAAGGCGCAGTGAAGTAGTTTTGCATATTTCCCCCTGTGCCCCACAGGACCTTCCCATGGGATGTAGAAATGTTCGCCCGTCTCCTTGCGTACGCAGTCGGAGACCCCTCCCAGGCTCGATTTTCTCGTCGAGAGCGATTCACTGGTCGATAGCTGAATGCAACTTTTATGCTAGAAGTAAGATCGGATTGAGAAAAACAAAGATAAAACTTGGTCGCCCCCCCTTCGAGAAAAACGTCCTCATGATACCAGCATGTGGAATTGGTGTCAAATCAGGTGACGAACCGTACAGGGGTATCCTTTTCTGACGTGATCCTACCGTAAGATCGTCCAGTTACGGTTGGTTCCGATCAAGCTTTCGATGGCGATCATCTCTGCGGCCTCAGCATCCTCTGCGCACCCCCCAATCCACCGCAGAGACGCAGAGATCGCAGAGAAAAGCAATCGGGATGAGAAGACTAAAGCGAAGAAATGAGCCTCGAATTCTGTTTGAAAATGCACAGCATAGGCCGCAGAGAAGGCTGAGAGCGCAGAGAAAACAGTTTATATTCTTTTCTCTGCGTCCTCTGCGCCTCTGCGGTGGAGTCTTTTCTGAAGGCAGAACAAATTTGCCGTGACGAACCGTAGCTGCACCGTTTGCGAAGAAAGGACCGTCATGTTCCCTTTTCGGGTTCATGGAGGTTCTGCCAAATTACACATTACGCTTACACAGCTACGGCAGTCTCAACTCAGGCGGGAGCACTGGAGAAGCCGAGGCGGACACGGGTGCGGAAAAACAAAGTCGCCCCTAAACCAAACCACAATGATAAAATAATATCGGTAACATCGTGCCCAAAAAGGCCGGGCGCGGCTCAGTTTGGAGTTCAACTTTTGAGAACCCATTTCAAGCAGGTCAACTGGAATAGAAGGAATAAGTTATGGCGGTTGGCTGGTCCAGCGATGAGGCGGTGCAGAAACAAATAGATGCAACAGTGGAATCCGCTGTCCAGTTGGCAAAAAGCAGGCTACCGGATGGCGAAAGTTTAACCCATTGTGAGGAATGTGAGGTTGAAATTCCTGAAGCGCGTCGCAGAGCAATGCCCGGAGTTCGATATTGTGTCAGATGTCAATCAGAACGCGAAAAAAGGCTAAAGACATTTGAATTCTATAATCGAAGAGGTAGCAAGGATAGTCAATTAAAGTAAGTATGGCGAAGTCCTCTCGCCATTTTAGCAACAGGAAAACTGTGAATTCCCAAGTCGCAATTCTCATTGGGATTTTAAAGGCAAATCATATCTTGAGAAAATGGAGAGTTACGATGTTGGCAAGATGTCTTGAATTCCATGTAAAATTCCGTTCGTCTCACCATAATGCATGTGGTAGGGTGAGAATCGTAAAGCGCAACGCAGGTTCGTGTTGATCCGAGAATACCGGACTGATTACGTGGCATCTGCTTCCGCAATACAAGTCGTCGGACAAACTCAAGGCGTTCCTGAGGTAGGTGTCCTCAAAAGAGCCCGAACAAAACGCTCGAGCGGACGGCGCGGCCACGTGTTCTTCTTAATATTAGTTGTGAAAAGTGGCAGTCTATGCCATTTCGGAGCCGCCGCTCAGCTCCGTATTAGACATACACACCATGGACAAGGGCCGCTGCATACTAAAGAGGGATGGATTCGAAGTACCAGGCGTCTTTTATCTCCGTCCCGATGTGCCAATCGTCCTGACGAGCAATTCTCATGAATGCAGGTAATCCGATAGAGGAAAATCACAACGCGCGCTCAAGCTTCGTTCGGGGTCTTGTACAGCGTTCCGGCGGCCCCGCTGTCGCATCCTCCGTATTCGCCAGGAAGCTCCCAAAGAGGATTATACAATTTTGGGACGATCTGGACCGACTGCCTGGAGATGTGGGCGAGTGCATTGAGACATGGAGGAAGACAGAGGACCAGGGCGTTGAGAGACTACTTTTCGACAGGCGCCAGGCANNCGGCACAAACGGGCCTACGACAAGTGCTATCACCCGGCAATGCAGTCAGACTACTTTCGACTCTGCTATATCCTCGTGGAGGGTGGCTGCTACATAGACGCTGACGATGTTTACAATGGTTCTCAAATTCAACACATCTTCAGCGATGGCCGGTTAAAAATTCAACCTCTATGCTATGACACGGCGACGAATATGATGGTGCCACCATCGCTTTTTACTAAGCCAGGAGCAAACGCCGCGAGCTGGATCTTCTACTTTAACAACAATCCGCTAATTGCTGGCAGCGGGCACCCTCTGATAGACCGAGCGCTCGCTCAAGCCACCCTATCCCTTGAGAAAGATGTGACGAACGGCTTGCCAGAAATCCAATCGACGACTGGCCCCGGGAATCTTACCAAATCGATATTTGACGCTGTAACTGAGAGCGGCGAGATCGAACAGACCCTTCTTGTGCTGTGCGATTGGGAAAACATTGCCAAAAACAGATGGGATCTCAGCTATAGGAACGACCACAGGAACTGGAGACTTTCGAACTGCCGAGGCTATCAAGAATGATATGCCAGGCACATGTCGAGGGGGATGAATGAATCACGCCTCTCGTTGCAACGCACCTTCGAAGTTCTTGTTTCGCATCGCGATGAAATGTCGGAGGTTGCTACCGAAGAAGAGATCTCAAGCATTCGGGATCCTGAATACAAAGGAGCGGCCGAGAATAGAGCGCATTTACGTCATCAATCTGAATCGCCAACCAGCTCGTTGGGCCGAGATGGAACAGGAGCTAAGACACCTGTTGGATTGGTCTGGAGATGAACTTTGGAATCTTGCTGAGCGGTATGCCGCCGCCGATGCTAATCACTTCATTCAGGAGCCACAAAAAGATGCCGATATCAATNNCTCAAAGATGCCGACATCGATCCAATTTATACACTCGGAGAGCAGCTCTTCGTAGAGCCACAACCGCTAGCTCTCCCCACCCGGCTAGAACTCAATTATCCGATCCAAATGAGTAGACCTGAGATTGCCGTCGCTTGCTCACACATCGACGTCTGGCGACAGGTCGCGGCGAGTAATCATGAGTACGTACTCGTCCTTGAGGACGATGTGTGGTTTAAATCCGAGTTCGCCACACATCTGGACCAGGCGTGGGGCGAAATCGAGGCTGAAGGCGACAGGAAAAGCAATTTCGACATTCTCTACTTGTCCTACGAGGAGGTGAAGCACGGCGCCCCGAAGACCTTCCTTTCAAGTAATGTGTTCCGCCCAGTACGCGGACTCTGGCATCTGTCCGGATACGTTATTTCGCGTGAAGGCGCTGAGAAGCTCCTTCGACTCCTTCCTTGTCGAGGACCCGTGGATCTCTGGATAAATCACCAGTTCGGAGTTCTGGATGTATGCGCGACAAGACGATCTATCATCAGCCAGCGACGCGATATTAGCTCCACTAACTCATATTCAATACTTCCGGCGCTCACGAAAATTGGCGCTATCACCAGTGAGGGTGCATCCTTGTTTCACGTTCGCCCGAGTGAGCGGCCTGTGTTTGCATTTGGGCCTGGAGGTTCTGGCCTTTCATCACTTGCAATGGCCCTGTCCATGCTCGGATACAGATGCTGCAATGATCTCCAAGCGCTTCCAGTTCCCGAACTTGAGATGCTTCTTGCGGGAAGAGGTGATCGAGTTTTTGACGCATATGTGAACATCAGATCTCTGGCGGGGGAAGCCCGGGTTCTCAGGGAACGTTACCCTCAGGCTAAATTCATAATCACCACTAGCAAGGCCGGAATTGCAGATGATAACAATCTGAATATTCTGGATGATCTCAATGGCGCTGATATTGTCGTTCTTCATTTAGAGGCATCCAATAAATGGCAGGTCGTTTGCGAGCACCTCAGATGCGCGCCGCCCGCTTGTTCCTTCCCTGAGTTAGCTGACCTTGGACAGAGACAACTCCTCGGCGGAACCATTGAAGGGGACGCAGTCCTGAGCTGCAAGACTCCTAGACGTGATAAGTCGCCATGGGTTGTTGAGCCTCGTCAGTGGTGGCAAGGCATTCATTCCGTCCCGATAGAAAGGGGATCATCGATCGCTGCAACTCCCGTTAGAGTCAGCGACTGTTTAACATTTCTCGACACGAGACGTTGGCTTCTGCGAGACGATACCTTCACGGACAACCTGGCGTTGTTTCGTCCCTCAAACGTCGAAATCCGTTCTGGGACCGGGGCTGCGCTCAGTATTAGAAGGGAATCCCTGGGTGTTCGAGAATATAGCGCTGCATCGTTAACCAGTCGCGACAGATACTTATTCGGAAGATTTGAGGCAATGATTAAGGCGTCGAACGTACCCGGTGTGGTTACCGGGTTTTTTCTCCATCGCGATTCACCGAGGCAGGAAATTGATATCGAAATTGCGGGGAATCGGACAGATCGTCTCTTGGTCAATGTCTTTTACAATCCTGGTGGCGAGGGCGCGAAGTTTGACTATGGATATAGAGGTGCAGCATGCTATATCGACCTTGGTTTTGACGCATCAGAATCCGACCATCGGTTCGCAATAGAATGGGGGCCGTGCGAGATTCTCTGGTTCGTTGACAATCGCCTGGTTCATAGGCGAGCTGAGTGGGACCCCACGCCGATTCCCCACCTTCCAATGGCCCTCCATGTAAACGCTTGGCCATCTCGCTCCATAGAACTTGCCGGTCGGCTAACCAATCGACGACTCCCAACAACAACTTTCATAAGATCGATTGCGCTGGAAGCGAATTGACACCGGAGATCGCTATCATTATGAATATTCTCTCCTATAACCCCGGCCATGACGGTGCGATCGCCTACCTGAAGAGTGATCATCTGCTGGTTTCTATTGAGGCGGAGAAGAACTCAAACTGGCGACACTCGCCGATATCTAGCCGTGACGTGTTCGACGCTCTCGGCGAACTCGACGAAATTCCCGACGTCATTTGTACAGCCGGTTGGTGGCCACGAGACCACTACGAGTACTTGCACGGGCCGCATGTTCAGTACCGGGGCGTGTCCAAGAGCGACGTCATCATAGGCCAACAGCGCCTATTGGGAAGGCCAGTCCGCTATTTCTCGTCTTCTCACGAGAGATCGCACCTACTTTGCGCTTTCGGCATGTCGAGCCTGCCGAAAGGTACCCCATGCTATGCGTTGGTATGGGAAGGGGAGATAGGCGCTTTCTACGAGATAGATGCTGCGTTGAACATAAAACTGCTTGCCGATGTCCTGAATCAGGTGGGGAATCGTTATGCCTTACTCTACGGCCTGGCCGACCCAACCTTTCCTAAGGATGGAGCCTATCCTCGCGTCGAGGATGCAGGAAAGCTCATGGCCTTGGCCTCATTTTCAAATCGCAGCACACCTTCAGCTGAAGAAAGGAAACTGCTCGATTTCCTACTGGACGGTCCACGCCGAGAACTGAGCGCGTACCAAGACCTTGAGAAGTCGCGATACTACAACGTGGGGGTGGATGATCCAGAATTTCGCAACTTCGCAGGTATTTTTAGCGACAAGATCTTTGATGTCTTTTATCAATTCGCAAAAGCGAACATGAAGAAAAGAATGCCGCTAATCATCGCAGGTGGATGTGGCCTGAATTGCGACTGGAACACCAAGTGGAAGGAGACAAGCCTTTTTACTGACGTCTTCGTACCGCCTGTGGCAAATGATTCGGGGTCGGCTATCGGAACAGCGATCGACGCCCAGTTCCATCTTACTGGGAGCACAAAGATCGATTGGAACGTCTACGCTGGGCTCAGCTTCATCACGGCCGGCTCTTTCGATATGGCACGGTATGATCTTTACGAGGCTAACGATGAAATGATTGCCGACATGTTGGCCAATGACCTCATTCTGGGGTGGGTGAGCGGTAAATATGAAATCGGTCCGCGGGCCTTGGGCAACCGATCAATTCTTGCCGCACCATTCCGAGAAAGCACCAGAGCGCGGTTGAATGAGATCAAGCAGCGCGAGCAATTCCGTCCGATTGCTCCTGTTTGCTTGGAAGAAGAGGCTGCGCGGTGGTTTGGCTGCGACCACGCGAGTCCACATATGCTTTATACGTACAGAGCAAGAACTGATGCGCTGGCGGCTGTTACCCACGTGAATAAGACTGCCCGCATTCAGACTGTGTCATCTGCGACCAACCGAAGTTTGTACAACTTGCTCATCGCATTCAAGGCGCGTACTGGTTACGGTGTCTTGTGCAATACGTCGCTAAACTTCAATGGAAAAGGATTTATAAACAAGATAGATGATCTTTCATCATATGCCGTAAAGCATAATTTGGATGGCTTTGTGATTGAAGGGCGAAGCTATATTTTGAAGTCGTCGACGAGTTATCAGGCATACTTGAGGATGCCAAAAACCATAGCTGGCGTAAATGTGATGTCCCTTCGCGCAATGAGGGAAGTCTAAGCGGGTAGCTGGGGGATTTTCTCCTCCAGCCCCCACCCCACCCTCCATGCGGGTCCGCACCGGGCGGTTCCCAGAGCATGCCGAGTCGTAGCTGGGGGTTCAGTGCTCCGAGCAGTTCTTTGACAAACCGCAAGGAACACCGGGATCGGGCAGTTCAATGCCGCGCCGCCATAGCACGCATCCGTCGGACACCTAAACCAATGCACCCGCCCTGCAGTTGTTTCACTGTTCGATACCAAGCGTCATTGCATTGTGGTTTCTATCCGAATGGATAGGAAATGTGGAACTCCACTCTTCTCTCCTGCACCTTGAAATCTCAGGCGGTTCGAAAGCTCAACACGTCCGGATCATGCTGGGATAAAGTGGTATGTCGTCAAATGTCCAAACTGGTTTGGTCGGCACTTTTTCTTGCGGGTTTTGATTGGAATATCGTATCATCCACCGATATCCGGCATTCCAGGAGCCTTTCCAATGGAATTCGAACCGGAAATGCCGTTGGGCATCGGCCGGGGGTAAGGATGACACATTATTTAGAGTTAGATCCCTTTTTTTGCAAAGTTATGTCTGTCTCATTTGAGAGTCTGGCCATGAAGTCCGAAGTTTACTAACCGGAGGAATTCAAATGAAAGTTGTGGCCTTTAATGGAAGCGCCCGTAAGGACGGCAATACCGCGATTCTCATCAACTATGCACTTTCTGAAATCAGAAATGAAGGTATCGAAACAGAACTCGTGCAACTCGCAGGACAGAAAATCCACGGCTGTCGCGCATGCTACAAATGCATGGAGAACAAAGATAAACAATGTGCCCAAAAAGATGATATCGCGAACGAATGCATCCAAAAGATGATCGAAGCAGACGGCATCATTCTCGGCTCTCCAACTTACTTTGGCGATGTCTCACCGGAAATGAAAGCCCTTATAGATCGGTCTGGCTTCGTGGCGAGAATGAACGATTTCCTATTCAAACGAAAGGTGGGCGCTGCAATCGTTGCCGTCCGAAGAGCGGGTGGAATCCATGTTTTTGACTCTATAAACCACCTCTTTCTGGGTGCCCAGATGATTGTACCGGGTTCGAGCTACTGGAACATCGGCATCGGGAGAGAAAGGGGAGACGTTGAAAAAGAGTAAGCGTTCGGAGAACCCCACCTTGTAAGTGAAATCGTAGCCTGCCATGATCTTCTGAACAA
>OMOE01000094.1:0-22865 GCA_900290365.1 Syntrophobacter sp. SbD1
TACAAATGGAAGACCACCCCGAACTGGGACGCACCCATCTGGAGTTGGTCAGGCAGGCCCTGAAGCTGGCGCCTGCTGGTGTTCTGGCAACTCTTGTCAATGCGTCTGTTCTCGTCGCAGTTCTATGGCAATCCATTTCGCATTGGTCATTAATCATATGGTTTTCCATTACCTTGTGTCTCACCCTCCAGCGCACCATATTTCTGCTCAAGTTTCGGCCGGCCTCGATCAGCGCTGACCAATCCGCTCATGTGGACAGATGGTTCATTGCCGGTACCGGTTTATCCGGAATAACCTGGGGATGTGTTGCAATATTCCTGTTTCCGGTAAACTCACCGACTCACCAAATTTTGATCGTGTTTGTGCTGTGCGGAATGGTGGCCGGCGCTGCTGAAACGTTCGCGCCCATTCTTCCGGCCTTTACAGCCTTTGCTCTAACCGCGCTGACGCCCTTAGCCATTCGTTTTCTCACCATTGGCGGGCCTGTCTACATTGCAATGGGCTGCATGACAATATTTTATATCGGCCTGACTTCATTCATCGCGATTCGAATCAATACGGTCAACAGGAGGCTGATTGAAATGAAAGAACATTTTGCTCAAACGGCCGATGAGAGGGCAATCATCAATGCACGACTGCAAGAGGAGATTGCCGAGCGAGGGCGAATGGAGGATTCGCTTCGCGATTCCGAAGAACAGCTCAGGCTCCTTTCCTCGCGGCTTTTATCGACCCAGGAAGATGAAAGAAAAAGAATTGCCGGGGAACTCCACGACAGCATAGGGGCATCACTTAGCGCCGCAAAGTTCAGCATGGAGAATGTGATCGCTCAGATGCAAAAAGGGACGCCCGATCCCGAACCGGTCAATTATTCAATTCGTGTAATCCGGATGGCTATCGATGAGGTGAGAAGAATAGTGATGGACCTTCGGCCATCCATTTTGGATGACCATGGGATCATCGCCACAATTAACTGGCTCTGCGATCAATTTCAAAAACTTCATTCACACGTATTCATAGAGAGGCAGATAGATATCGGGGAAGATGAGATACCGGAACACCTTAAGATCACTATCCTTAGAATCGCCCAGGAAGCTTTCCACAATATCTCCAAATACAGCGGGGCCGAGCGGGTGAAAGTATTACTCATCAAAGTGCAGGACACAATAAGGTTGAGCATCGAAGATAACGGTCTGGGATTCGATTTGCAATCGATATATGCGAGCAAGCAATACAGGACGGGATTTGGGCTTATGAGCATGAAAGAGCGTACCGAACTCTCCGGAGGAAGCTTCGTGATCCACTCGGAAATCGGGAAAGGAACTCTGGTTGAATCGACGTGGACGCCGGCATGTTGAATTCAGGACTGAGGACTGAAGTTAAGAGCAAAGTATGGCTTCATGCCCGTCAGATGGCACAGACCCTGTTCCGGCCCAGGCTTTTTGCCTGGTACACTGCATTATCCGCCCTGATAAACGGTGTCTCCGGATCTGCATCAGTCTGCAGTACCTGAGTAACTCCTAAACTGATAGTTATTGATATTACTTTATCCTGGTACAAAAAACGGGTTCTTACGATACGGAGTCGAAGCTTCTCTGCAACTTCCAGTGCGTTTTCAATATTGCTTCCATGGAGGATGGCGATCAGCTCCTCTCCTCCGTAACGGCCAAAAAAATCAGATTTACGCAAAGATGTTCTTATGACTTTTGCTATTTCCTGCAAGCATTTGTCGCCCGCCTTGTGCCCATACTCGTCGTTGACTATTTTGAAATGATCGATGTCTATGAGTACAAGGCTAAACTGCTCTCCATTCCGATGAAAGCGCCTGAGGTTCTCTCTGATCTGCAAATCAAAAGCACGACGGTTATTTATCTCGGTCAGCGCATCAAGCAGTACTTCCTTCTCCAGCGAATCTGCCCGATCTCTTATTTGTAGTATCTCCTGGTTATAAGTATTAAGGCTACTCTGGAGTTCGGCTATCTTTGTATCTGCTTCCTTTGCCCTAACTTCATCTGTCTGATTCTTAACTTGTATTGCGTTCGAAATAGCAAAGAGTTTAGAGGCAAAATGGATCTTAATATCCTGAAGACTTTTGCCAGTATCGAAAATACTATGCATATCATGTGCATTTGTCAACAAATCATCATTGAATTTACTGCTTAATTGATGCGTATCTTTATTGTAGGCTTGGAAAGAAAGTAATTGATCTCCTAGTTTATATAAATCATTACTAAGTCCAACGAGAAAGTCATTAGAATAATCCATTCGTCCGACAGTATCATCTATTATTTTGCCAACAAGCGTTCCGATGAGTTCCCCAATCAGCCCGAATTGCAAGAATGAGTCGCACTGATTGATTTTATTCTGCAGCCTGGTCAATTGAATCTCGTGTTCGCCCTTTATTAGGGGACCAAGATTCTTGAGTATTTTCAAAAAGGCATCGCGAAGTCCCGACAGTTGGTCGGCAGTGGTTGCGTTTTTGGGAGTGGCCGCTTGAGGCAGCGGAATGCGTGGCTGCATCTTGTCCGACCCTGAGACCTCTTCACTTCTTTCGGCTGGTGAGGCATTAAGAACAGGCTGAAGGAGGGCTTGTATCTCTTTCCTGGCGGAAAAAGCCTCCTTAAGAGTTGCAGCATTGAGGGGGCGCCGCCCGATGGAAAATTCTTCGAATATGTTAAGTACTGATTCGGTCAAGATTTCAAGTGATTCCATTATTTCCTCACAGTGACGGGACATGCGATCCATGCTTCTTGCGCTTTTAACAAATACCCCATTTGGTTCTTGTGGAAAAGGCAAATCTTATTATTGGAACTCGACTTCGCTCTCCAGGAAAATACGCAAACCCCACCCGCCATCTTCGTTTCGACGAAAGAAAACGCTTTTCTCTTCTCAAATATCAAAGGCAGAATGGATTTCCCGCCCAATTCATTTATATTTTTTGTCCAACCGGCCGACTTATATTAACGGGAATTCCCACTAGAAGTTTAGATGCAGCGGAGGAGGAAGACCAAAATGGTGGACAAGCAGATATCCATTCTGGTTGCAGACGACTTTGGCAGTATGCGGGCACAGATCCGCGGGCTGCTGGGACAGATGGGGTTCAAGAACGCCATTGAAGTACGCGACGGAACAGAGGCAATGGCTGCGCTCGCGAAATGGGAAATCGGCTTGATAATATCTGATTGGAACATGCCGAAGGCGGACGGTCTGGAACTCTTGCGTCATGTGAGAGGCCATGACCGGCTCCGGGACATTCCTTTTTTGATGGTGACAGGCCTGACGGAGAAAGAAAATGTGATCGCCGCGGTGGAAGCAGGGGTCAGCAACTACATAATTAAACCCTTCACCCCGGAAACTCTGGAGATGAAGATAAGGGCGATTTTCGGTTGCGCGGAATCGCTCTGGGAAAAGTTATAGGCTCTGGAGAGTGATAAGCATGGTCAGTGAAATTGTGGTCAATGAGTTTATTGTGGAGGCGCGCGAGCATCTGAGCAATACGGAGAACGACCTGATTGCAATGGAGAAGGGTAGCGATGGCGAGGGCTCCGAGATTATAGACCGGCTTTTCCGCACAATCCACAGCATAAAGGGAGCATCCGGCACGTTCGGATTTCCAGCGGTAATGGAGCTGAGCCATGCGATGGAGAGTGTACTGCTTCTTTTCAGGGACGGCCGCGCGAATGCCGACCACGGCAAGATAAACGATCTGCTCAGTGGTGTCGATAAGCTCAAATGCATGATCGACGACATACATTCGAGCAGCCAGGTGGACTGCCGCAATGAGCTGGAAAGGCTGAAAGCCATCATGCAGGGTGTGGGCAAATCTCCCGGGCGGCCTTCCGTTAACGACGGGAAATCCGGTTCGCCCCATCCGGCAGCGTCGACTTCCGTTGCGCTTCAGTCCGGCGTTAGCGTGCAACTGGAGATAAAAGACCCCGGCGGTTCTCTGGTGACCTTCCAGGCGGATGCGGACCAAATCGCCTCTGCCTTGGCCATGCAGCATTTTGTATATGCGATACGGGCGCATCGGGACCGTGATTTCGAGCAAAAGCAGCGTAGCGACCAGGATTTTTTGGCCAGATTGCAGAAGCTTGGCCAATGTCTCTCAACGGACATAGGTGCTGGAGGCAAATCGGACCAAACATGCCATTATCTTTTTGCTACGGTGCTGGAGCCCGATCTGATCGGATCGGCGCTCGATATTTCTAATGAGCAGGTTGAGATCGTAACACCAGAAGTCCTCCGGCAGGCGCCTAAAACCGAACCCCAGGCCCCCCGGCCGCAGTTGGCCTCTGAGTCCCAATCCTCGGAAGCCCTTTCGGTACCGGTCGAAAAGGAAAAGATAGCCGCCCCTGAGACTGTCCGGGTCAATATCGGACTGCTTGACACCCTGATCAACCTGGCCGGCGAACTTGTATTGGGCCGCAACCAGCTTCGGCAGATCCTCGAAGCTACTGTCGATACAAATCCTAGACTGAGGACCGTTATACAAAACGTGAACCTGGTCACCAGCGAAATGCAGGCGCACATCCTGCAAATGCGCATGCAACCCGTCAAGAACATACTAAATAGAATGCACCGGCTGGTGCGAGATCTTGCGGACCAACTCTCAAAAGAGGTGGAGATCTTTATCGAAGGCGGTGAGGTCGAGCTGGACAAGTCAATTATCGAGGGATTGGTAGATCCCCTTGTACATATAATCCGCAACTGCGTCGACCACGGTATCGAGACATCGGGGGAACGAATCGCGGCGGGAAAGCCGGCGAAGGGGACAATCCGCGTGCGGGCCTCCCATGAGGGAGGGCAAGTGAACATAACCATCTCCGATGACGGGCGTGGGATGAATACGGGGGCAGTCGTCGAAAAGGCCGTATCGCAGGGAATTCTGAGTCCCGATGAGGCCAGGAAAATGGATGAGAGCGATAAAATCAGGCTCATTTTTCTCCCGGGCTTTTCTACCGCAAAAACAGTTACCAATATTTCAGGACGAGGCGTTGGAATGGATGTCGTAAAAACCAACGTCGAAAGATTCGGCGGCCATATTGACATAGACAGCGTCCCAGGTGCGGGAACCACTATCCGGATAAGGATTCCGCTTACGTTGGCCATTATTTCGTCCCTGATCGTCGGCGCCGCGAACCAGCGTTTTGCCATTCCTCAGGTCAATGTCAAAGAACTTGTCTGCATCCGGGTCGAAGACAGGCGCCGCCGGATTGAGAAGGTGGGCGATGCGGCTGTGCTGCGCCTGCGGGAAAAACTCCTGCCGCTCGTTCACCTGGCCGACGCGGTGGGGCTTAAACGCACATTCACCAATGCGGTGACCGAAGAAGAGTTCCCCGATCGCCGTATCAGGATAGCAGATCGCCGGGAAAATGGAGAAGACCGCAAGGACGAAACCGCCCGTACCGATGACCGGAGGCGCAGTCACCAGGGCGATGTTTACGTGGTAGTACTGCGAGTTGTCGGAAATATGTTCGGACTGATTGTGGACGAACTCTTCGACATAGAAGAGATTGTTGTCAAACCGCTCTCGGATCACGTCAGGGACTGCCGATGCTTTGCAGGCTCGACAATAATGGGTGATGGGCGGGTAGTGATGATTCTGGACGCGCCGGGGATCGCCTCTTCAGCCAAACTCCTTTTCGCCGAGGTCAAATCCGAGCAGCTCCGCAGGCAGGCAAACGAAACGTTTCGGAAAAAATCCGCAGCCGCCCGGCAGTCGACGCTGATATTCAAAAGCGCTCAGGAAGAACATTTCGCGCTGCCGCTCTCAAGTATTTCGCGGCTGGAGAAGATCGCGCCCGAAGCCGTTGAGCGGATCGGAAACCATGAATTTATCACCTATTGCGGCAACGTCCTGCCCCTTATCCGGCTCGACACTTTTCTCCCGGTTCGGCCCCTGCCGGCCTCGTGCGGGGAACTGTACGTCATTATTCCAAAGTCGCCCGGTTTGGAAGTGGGAATCCTGATATCGCAGGTCGTGGACACCGTCGAGCTTACGGTGGATATGGACAAGTCCGCCGATGCTCCCCTCGGCTTTCGGGGCTCGGCGGTAGTGGACAACCAGATTACGATGTTTCTGGATATGGAAGAGCTTCTGCGGATGTTCAGCAAAGGAATCAGCATCA
The DNA here is from genome assembly GCA_900290365.1 of Syntrophobacter sp. SbD1. GTDB lineage: Bacteria > Desulfobacterota > Syntrophobacteria > Syntrophobacterales > Syntrophobacteraceae > SbD1. The sequence continues at coordinate 6,126 of OMOE01000094.1, forward strand.
ACTAGAGACAAAAGGGAGTGCGGAAGATTCGTGGCTATAAAACAGTTCGTCACATTCAGGATCGAGGGCGATCTTCTCGGCGTAGATATTCTGAGGGTGCGTGAAATAAACCGCATGCTGGATATAACACCGGTGCCCAAGGCCCCTGCCTACGTGCGCGGTCTTGTTAATCTGCGTGGACAAACCCTTACTGTTTTCGACCTGGGAATCCGCTTGGGACTGCCTCCCCGTGAGATAACCGAGGAAAGCCATAATGTCGTCTTGAAACACCACCCCGTTGGTCTTCTGGTTGACTCGATCGGCAACATAGTTCAGTGCGATGAACTTGAGGTCGAGTTATGTCCGGCCAATGCGGACAGCATAGAAGAAAAGTTCATCGAAGGTGTTCTCAAGCTCGAAGATGGGCTTCTAATCATCTTGCGCACTGGAAAGCTGTTGGAATATGCCGGCGTGTAAACAGAACAGGCCGGCTGCAAAAGGAGGGAATAGATGTCTAGATCTGTCTTAATGAGTCTGGTCGCCTGTGCAGTGCTTGTCGCTCCAATTGCATGGGGACAGGCAGGGCAGGCAAAATCGGAAACGCAGAAAACGTATGTCGGGTCCGAAAAGTGCCAGAGCTGCCATGAAAAGGAATATGACCGGTTCAGGAAGTATTCAAGGAAAACGCAATCATTCGATCATATCGCGCTGATGAAAAAAGGACTCACTGAAGAAGAGTATCGTAATTGCATGGAATGCCATACCACCGGATTCGGCAAACCGGGAGGATTTAGTTCGGAGAAGGAGACGCCATTGTTGAAGGAGGTCGGCTGTGAGGCCTGCCATGGCCCCGGGAGCCTTCACGTCGAGTCCTCGGACCGCAAGGATATCAAAAACGATGTATCGGAACAAGACTGTGCGGTCTGCCACAATAAGGAACGGGTAGAGGCTTTCCGCTTCAAGCCTCTGATCTATGGCGGAGCTCATTAGCACTTTATCCTGATCAGGTCGGAATGGAGAGCTGCGATCGGTCGCAACAGGCGTCTCCAGGCTAAATCACTTGGACAATGCCGGCAAAGAAGGAAATAGAACGATGAGGATAGGCGTGTTTTTCAGAGAGCACATGTGGGTGAGAACTCTTACCACTCTCTCACTGGTGATCCTTCTGGTCATGGGCGCCATTATTGCGCTCGGTATAAAGAGCCAGAACGAAATGATAAAAGATCAGGTAAACCACCAGGGGGAGATATTGGCTGAGGCGATCGAAGGGGAGATGAACGACGCCCTTTCGATAGGAAACAACGACATGGTCCGGCAGCAGTTTATGCGGCTTAAAGCGAGGATACCGGATATCGACGTTGCGGTCTGCAATTGCGACCAGACCATTTCCTTCGCAACCGATCTGAACCTGATCAAGAAACCGCTTGGCGCCATGGTGAAAAGTGCAACAAATGCCAAGGCGATCACCAGAACAATAGCCGATCCACAGCTCCGAACCGAGCCGTTCGGGGAAGAAGTGGACGGGAGCGCCAATATCAGCGTCTTTCGACCGATCCTCAATGAACCCCGTTGCTACCACTGTCATGGAAGCTCTCGAAAGGTGTTGGGCGGGATACTGGTCAGGGCCTCTGCCACAAAGGCATACGATGCCGTCCGAACCGTGCGTAACTGGGGGATATTGGTAGGCGTCATCGGATTGGTATTCGTGGTCTTTATTACATACCTTCTCTTCCGTCGCCTTGTCGCCCATATCCAGAGCATGGTTACCAACGTCACCGAGACCAGTATCACCTTGACCGGCGCATCCGGCGATCTCACCAGGACATCCGATCACCTGGCGTCCAAAGCAGACGAGATGAGCGGCCGCTCGCGCGCGGCGGCCAGCGCCACCGAGCAGGCATCGGCCAGCATCAGCAGCATGGCGGCTGCTTCGCAGCAGGTCAGCGCCCAGATCACTTCCGTTGCTTCTGCATCCGATGCTATCTCTGTGAACATGAGAGAAATCGGGACTTCAACCGAACTCGTATCGAGCAATTTAAACATGGTCGCATGCGCAGCAGAGGAAATGTCGGCTTCGGTCAACACTGTTGCCGCCGCCATCGAGGAGATGTACAGCTCTTTGAATGAAGTGGCGAGGAGTGCGGCCAGGGGCGCCGGTGTAACTGGCGGGGCCGCCAATTCGGCCGAAAAGACCTCCACGATAGTCCACGAACTGGGCACTTCAGCCAAGGAGATCGGGGATGTGGTTGACCTGATCAAGGGCATAGCCGCACAGACCAACCTGCTCGCCCTCAACGCCGCGATTGAAGCGGCGGGGGCCGGGGAAGCGGGAAAAGGTTTCGCCGTCGTAGCAAACGAGGTCAAGGAACTGGCGCGGCAGACGGGTAAGGCAACCCAGGATATACGGGAAAGAGTTGGAACCATTCAGACCAATACTGAAACAGTGGTAGATGCAATCAAAGGCATCGTGGACGTGATTACCGAGATCAATTCCATAATGTCCACCATCGCTGCGGCGGTGGAAGAGCAGACCGCATCGACAAATGAAATCTCCCGCAGCATCTCGGAGGCAGCGATAGCCGCGAATTCGGTTTCGAAAAACGTGCTCCAGGCAGCAAACGGCGCTGCTGAAGCAGCTAGAAACGTTCAAGGGGCCGTTGCCGCCGAACTCGAAGTATCCAGGAATATAGACGAGGTTTCCAAGAGCGCCAGGGAGATCGCCAGAGATGCTTCCGAGGCGGCCCGTGGGACAGAGATAGTCGCGGAAAACGTGCTGGCCATGAATACGGCCGTAGAAGACACTGCGAAGAGCGCAGGCGCAACGAACAATGCAGCAGAAGAACTGGCGAGGCTTGCCGGTATGCTTCATGGATTGGTGGGACAGCTCAAGGTTTAAGATAGAGGAAGTGGCGGTTATTTTATGCTTGAAGACTTAAAAATACTCTTAATCGAGAGCACTGACGGTTACCGCTCTTTCCTGTTGAAGGTGATTGCGAATATCGATGGTGTTGAACTTACCGATACGGTTTCAAACGGAAGACATGCTCTTGCAAAGCTCAAGCAAGCTCCGGTGGATCTTGTTCTGCTCCAGATGGAATCACTGGCAATGACGGGTGTGACAATTCTGGAGACGCTGCGGGAATCTTATCCCGAAACAGGTGTGATCGCGATAAGCGCCTCCGATTCGGCAAATCCCGAGGATGCGGCCAACGTGGTCCAGATGGGGGCCCTCGATTTTATATCCGGTTTTGGCATGGACCTCAGTGAGGGTGGCGCCCTGTCGCTGCGCAGGCGCCTCATGACGCTGATCGGGCTCTACAGGGCCCGCAGGAATTCCCGACTGGCAAAGCAACTCCACCAGGAACACTTGCCGATGCCAAAGCTCGAAACCAGCGGGATTCCGCAACCCCGTATCCTGCAATCGGAGATGGCTCCCCGCAATGGGGTGAAGGCAGCGGAACAATCGCCCAAATCACTCGCAACCAATAAGAGAATAGATTTGCTCGCAATCGGGGTATCGACCGGCGGGCCAAATGCACTTGCCCAGCTCATTCCCCTTCTCCCTGCAGACCTGGGAATCCCGCTTCTTATTGTTCAGCATATGCCTGCGATCATGACGGCATCTCTTGCAGAAAGCCTGAACAAAAAGTCGGCCATGAACGTGCGGGAAGCTGCCGATGGGGAGGAAGTGCTTCCGAACGTGGCTTACGTTGCATCCGGTGGCTTTCATATGACCGTTGCCTCTGAGCGAACGCCCGGCGGTTCATCGGTTAAAAGGCGGATACAACTCAACTCCGATCCCCCCGAAAACAGTTGCCGCCCCTCGGTGGACGTGCTGTTTCGTTCGCTGGCGCACGCTTATTGCGGTACAGTCCTTGCCGTTATAATGACCGGCATGGGAAGCGACGGAATGAAAGGGGTGCTCGCCTTGAAACAGAATAAATGCTACTGCATATCCCAGACAGAGGAGACCTGCGTTGTCTACGGTATGCCGCGAGCCGTCGTGGAAGCAGGCCTGTCGGATGAGAAGATACCTCTTCATAACATGGCATGCCGAATTATGGAATTAGTCAGAGGCCAAGACCTGAAGAGGGAAGTGCAATGACACCCAGGCTCACCGAATTGGAATTCAAACTGCTCCGGGACCTGATTTACGAGCATTGCGGAATATTTCTCACCGACAACAAGGCATATCTAATAGAGAGTCGTCTCGCCAATCTCCTGGAGGAATCACGATCCTCAACTTTTGGCGAATTCTATCTCAAGGCCAAAAACTCCACCCAGGCGGGACAACTCTGCATGCAGATGGTGGACGCGATTACCACCAACGAGACTTCCTGGTTCAGAGATCAGTATCCCTACCATGTCTTGAGAGAAAGAATCCTTCCTGAGTACGACCGCGAAATCGTCGAGGGGAAGAGAAAGCGGATCAATATCTGGTCGGCAGCCTGTTCCACCGGCCAGGAGCCCTATTCCACAGCCATTACCGTTCTGGACTTCTACAGCGTGTTAAATAAAGACTCAACCTGTCGCAACTGGGTGCATATACTCGCCACGGACATCTCCCCCACCTCCCTGGCCGTGGCCAATGAGGGAAAGTATGACGCGGCTTCCATAAACCGCGGTCTTCAGCAAAAACACCTCGATCGTTACTTCAAGCAAAACACCAATTACTGGAAAATCGACGATCGAGTAAAGGCAATGATCTCCTTTAAAACCTGCAACCTCAAATCGTCTGTCATGGCTGAAAAATACGACATCATCTTCCTGCGCAATGTGATGATCTATTTTTCCGATAGTCTCAAACGCGAGCTTTTGAACCGAATGGCGGAACTGCTCGCACCAAACGGCTATCTATTCCTGGGGACAGGAGAAACAACTGGCGGATACACCACAAGGTTCGAAATGGTGGGATTCCAGAAGGCGATCTATTACCGGAAGAAATCAACCGGAAGCCAAGCGAGCGGCTGAGAGAAACTCAAAACGGAGCAAGCGTGAAGCAAGGAGCGTGAAGCGGGAAGAAACTCGGGAGGGCCTGCTCCCTGCTCCCTGCTCCTTATCTACCCGGTGAAACGTTCCATGTAGACGAACTCGGGTATTTCCATTCGCTTTGGCGCCCCGGTGCCCCGGGAGGGAAAGCCGAGCGGAATCATTGCGACAACTTCGTATCCTTCGGGGACTTGAAGTATTTGATTTGCCTGGTCGTGATCAAACAATCCCACGACAACTGTCCCCAGCCCCATGGAGTGGGCGGCCAGGCAGAGGTTCTGGGTGGCAAGCCCCAGGTCGAACATAAACCAGTCCCCATGTTTGGTGCTCGCCTGTTCTTTGTAATACCCGGAGCATTTCAGCTTTCCGCACACAGCAATCACCACGGGCGCCTCTACCATGGCGCGAGTTGCCGGATTGCCCTTGGCAAGGGTCTGCTGAAGCTTTTGCTTTGTGCCGGGATCTTTTACGACGACCAGGCGGCAACATTGGGTGTTAGCCCAGGAAGGCGCCCATCGGACCGCTTCAAATACCTGCTTCAGCAATTCCTCCGGTACTTCCTGATCCGAGTAGTTTCTAATGCTTCGCCTCTCCTTGACGATCTCCAGGAATTCCGCCATCCTATCCTCCTCCTTTAGTTTCTCAGCCTTGAGCGGCAAGCTTCTCCTTTAACTGCCTCAACAGGTCATCAAAGGACTTTCTCAGCAATATTGACTCGAATTGGCTGCGGTAGTTGGTCACCAGACCAATCCCCTCGATAGAGACATCGTATACCTTCCATTTCCCGTCCTTGAGCCGGAGGTAATAATCGATAGGAACGTTACACTGGTCCCCGACTTCCAGGGCTTCGATAATAGCACAATTTCCTGCAATCTGTTTCTGGTTGTACGTAATCTTTTCATTCGTAAATTTTTCGATCTTTCCGATGTACGTGCTGAAGAGCAGTTGACTGAAGTCCCGCGTAAATTGCTGCTGCTTTTCGGGGGGCTGCTCGTTCCATGGTGCTCCCAGGGTGAGCTTCGATATCTCGTCAAAATCAAAGTATTCATCAACGTATTTAACCACGACCGCTCGGATTATTTCCCTGCGTGCCCTGGTGTTTTCTGGATATCTTTTAAGGAGTTGAATCACCTGGTCGGTACCGGTTTTGATTACCGCCTGCGGATTCTCGACCGCTATCGCCTGTGAGGCCCACAAACAAAGACAGAGCACCGAGATGAGTGTTTTGGAAATGGGGCGTCTGCTCACCCATCTAAGGTGTGAATAAGCTGCAATCATTGTTTATCCTTTACAATATGGGGATTCAAAAATTGGCTGTATATTTTATGGTAAAAAAGAAAAGGAACCCATCAGACGAAGGTTAGAATCCAATGGGTTCCTCGAATGGTGACATGTTAAATTATTCTCTATCAAATTCCCTCTCTTCGTTGAAGGTTCAACTCGAATGTTCTTTGACCTCATAGAGGTAATCCTACCCGCATTTTGGAAGAAATCAACCCCCCTCCGGAGGAATTTATGTCTTTTTCCAGCAGGTTGGCGCAGGGACCGCCGGCCGGATTCACTGCTGCCGGCCTCACTTCGTTCGGAGTCTGCGAGTTGGGGTCTTGGGTCATGGGCCAAAAAACCGATTAGGAATTCTAAATTAAGCATGGATGGAGGACGGATGGCCCCTGGCCCGTAACCCCTGCCCCGTGACCAGCAGACTCCAAACGAAGCGAGGAAAGCATTTAGGCAATGGTATCTAAAATGATTTCACCGAGGCCCGACTGCAGTTGGCAGCACGAAAATCATCGAGGATTGAGGTAGACGGAACGTATAGTGAGCAGGGCCGAGATTCCCCAACAAGCAACCTGACATGTTACGTCCTTCAGCAATACAGTTAACATATTAAAATCATTTCCGTTATGCACTCCGGTCAGATCTGGATTTATCACGTTGGCAAGATACAGCAATTTCCCGTTGGAATGGTTTATAGGGCTCCTCGGGATTTGTTACGTACAGTGGCAGAGATTGTCGAAAAACCTTAAAACGGGTTCTATTAGACATGTAAACACTTTATTTTACTATATGTATGTTCTCCAAAATGGAAACATTTGGGCTTTCTCGACAGTCTCGCAAGCTGTACGTAGTTCTGTGTGGGCCGTTCAAACTGGGATTACTGAGGTTTGCTACACAACTTTAGTGAGTCTCATTCGGATGTTTTCCCAACCCTACGACGGTGAGGTTAGAGGGAATAATGTTCGGTGAGGAAATTACCGAATTAGATAGTTACCGCAATCTGCCTGTCAGATTCAAACCATAAAGAAGAGCGGTAAAGAATGGAGAGCGATTGATAACAATGATCTAAATGAAATATTTAGCGGGTCGCCTCCAAAGGCTGGAAGGTCGCCATCTTCCTTGGCTTGGCGATCCGCAGAAGTTATGATGATATAAATTTTGAAATCCGAGAAGCCGAAGGCATGAGCCTCCGAAGGTTTTTGCTCGAGGGCGAAAAGAGGTCAATAGCGCATAAAGACCAACTGCGGAAGATGAGTATCGAAAATGGGTTTGGCTTACGATCATCCAGGTATTCAAGGGTCATAAAGGAAGAGACGTGATTGTGATGTCTGATGGGGCGACCACCGGTAAATCTTTGATCGTTCTGGCTTTGCTGATTGTTGTGGGATTCCTGGGCAATTACTTCACCGTTCCGCTCTTTTTCGGAGCTGATTTCCTTTTCGGTAGCGTGGCCGTGTTTCTTGTGATCTATTTCTACGGTCTCGGCTGGGGGATGCTCGCTGCGACCATTGTTTACAGCTATACCTATTTCCTATGGGGGCACCCTTACGGGTTCATCAATTTCACCTGTGAAGCGTTATTCGTAGGCATCTTTCTAAGAAAGGGTCGTAGGAACCTGCCAGGGCTTGACTGGGCATTCTGGCTGTTGGTGGGTATGCCTCTGGTGTGCATTGAGCATGGTGTTTTGATGCACATGGATGCGGTTACGACCTCATTCATCATGCTAAAGCAGGCCATCAACGGCATCTTCAATGCTTTGTTGGCCAGCCTGGCCATTTGTTATCTGCCTCTCGGCAGACCTCTCCAACGGCCCCAGATCTCAAAGAGTACAACTCTCCAGGCGTCTTTATGTAACTTAATGGTCATGATGGTACTCCTTCCCTCGCTCCTTCTTACCATGCTTCAGGTCAAGCAAGAGAAAGCAAACCTGGAAGCCAGGGTTATGGCAGAACTGCAATCCCTGTCCACCAATATGCAACTTCACTTACAATCCTGGCTTCAGTTTCATCAGCAGGCACTGCAGGCGCTGGCCTCTTTGGCCGGTGAATCCTCTATGACTCCGTCGGAAGAGTTACAACACAAGACGGAAGTCCTGAAACAGTCCTTTCCGGATTTTCTCGCTATGCAATTAGAAGATGCCGAGGGCCACACAATTGCGTTTGACCCAAAGGTCAATGAAAGAGGGGAATCCACCATTGGCGTGAATTTGTCCGACAGAGCCTGGTTTCAAGATGCACGGGCCAAACAACAACCGGTTGTTTCGGAAGTCTTTATGGGACGAACGGCAAGTTTTTTCCCCATCGTAGATATCAGTGTCCCCGTGATCAGGGAGAATCGCTGGTTGGGCTGTTCCACTGGTACTCTTGATCTCGGGCGGATACAGAAAATACTCCAGCCCTACCAATCGAACAAAGCAGCAGCCAGCCTTACCCTTACCGATCTCCAAAACCGGGTCATTGCGAGCACGACGCCGGAGCGAACGCCTATGCAATCGTGGAATCGGAAAGAATCAGGGGTGTCTCAAGTCCTGGACAATATGATGTATCTCTGGCGCCCTGATGATAAGGGCTTGCCTTCTATGACACGATGGACACAATCATACTATGTGCAGGAAACCTCTGTAGGGCCGGAACTTCCCTGGAAGCTCATTGCAGAAGCCCCCGTGGCCCCATTGCAAAGAGTCCTTTATTCCGTTTATGTGAAGAACATGGCCATCATGGCCTTTTTAACCACCTTGGGCCTGCTCTTGTCCCACATCTTCAGCCGTGGCCTCACCCGCCCCCTGGCAAAATTGGCACAAGTCACCGCCGATCTCCCGGAGAAACTCTCAAGAGCTCAGGAAATCGATTGGCCTGCTAGTTCCGCAGAGGAATTCAACTCGCTCATCGGCAATTTCAAGTCCATGGCTAAGGCCCTGGAGACAAATTTTCATAGACTCCAGGTGCAAAGCGACGGACTCAGGCAAACAGCGGAAGCGTTAAATTTGCGGGAGTCTTATCTAACGGCCATAATAGAAAATCAACCTGGCCTGCTTTGGCTCAAAGACACAGAAGGCCGTTTTCTCACCATAAACCATGCCTTTGTCAGGTCTTGCGGCAGAGAAAAGTTGGAAGAGGTTGTAGGAAAAACTGATCTGGATGTCTGGCCGAGCGAACTTGCTGAAAAATACCGGAGCGACGATAGCGAGGTCATGACAAGGCACGCGCCCACTGCTGTTGAGGAGTGCATTATCGACCAAGGGGTCCTAAAGTGGTTCCAGACATTCAGGACGCCCGTTTTCACCACGGACGGACAGGTTCTTGGTACATGTGGTTTTGCCCTTGACATCACCGAGCGCAAGCGGGCGGAAGTGGCTCTGCGGGAGAACGAGGAGTTGTATCGAACGCTTGTAAACTTATCACCCGACGCTATCTCGGTGGCGGACCCCAATGGCTTGCTCACCCTTACTTCACCTAAGTCCAGGCAATTATTTGGAGATTCGCCTGATGACGAGATCCTTGGAAGCAATATATTATCTTGGGTCGTTCCGGAAGAGCAGAAAAAGGCGTCTGCTAATATACGGCATCTCCTGATAGAAGGAACACTCATAGATACTGAGTTCACACTGCTCAAGAAGGATGGGACCAGCTTTATCGGAGAGGTCAACGCTGCGGTCATTCATTCTCCTGACGGCAGGCCAATGAGAATTATTATCATCACCCGTGACATCACCGAGCGGAAGCGGGCCGAGCAGGATCTCCTTGAATCCGAAAACAAATTCAAGAGTTTTGCAGAGAATGCGCTTGTAGGCATCTATCTCGTACAGGACGGAATCTTCAAATATGTAAATCCAAAGTTCGCCCAAATGTTCGGCTACACGGTTGAGGAATGTCTGAACGACATGCATTTCAATAACCTGGCCTACCCTGAGGACTTGGCCAAGATCGAAGAACAGGTCAGGTTACGAACATCGGGAGAAGTCGATTTCTTTCAACACAGCTTCAGGGGGCTAAAGAAAAATGGACAGAGCTTCCACGTGGAAGTTTTCGCATCCACAAGCAATTATCATGGAAGACCGGCAGCCACGGGTACTATTCTGGACATCACTGAGCGGAAGCGCAGCGACGCAGAACGAACGCTGCTTGCTACCGCAGTCGAACAGGCTGAGGAGAACATTCTCGTCACCGATAATCGTCGAACCATCATCTATATCAATCCTGCCTTTGGGCGTTCCAGTGGTTATCGTTTAGAGGATCTCAAGGGAAAAAAGCTTAGAGTTCTGAGGAGTGATCAGCATGACGAAGCGTTCTACCGGAACATGCAGGAGACCCTTGACCTTGGCGAAGTTTGGATGGGCGTCATTTTCAATAAAGGGAAAGATGGCACGGATTTCGAGATAGAGGGCACGATTTCTCCGCTTAAGGATGCTTCCGGTTCCATCACCCACTTCGTCGCCGCCGGTCGCAACATGAGCCGTTTTCGCAAGCTGGAAAGAGAACTCTATCAAGCTCTGAAGATGGAATCGGTGGGAAGATTGGCTGGCGGCGTGGCGCACGATTTCAACAACATGCTGGGCGTGATCATCGGCCGGGCGGAAATGGCCCTGCAACAGGACGTCTCAAATCACAAACTCCAGCACAACCTCAAGGAGATCCTCAAAGCGGGCCTGCGTTCGGCGGACCTTACCCGGCAACTACTGGCCTTTGCCCGCAAACAGACCGCCATACCCAAGATACTGGATTTGAACGACACGATCGCTAGCATGCTCGAGATGTTGAGGCGGCTCATCGCCGAGGATATCAACCTGTCCTGGCAACCGGGACCCGATCTGTGGAAAGTCAAGATTGACCCCTCCCAGGTGGACCAGATTCTGGTTAATCTTGCGGTCAATGCCGGTGATGCCATTTCCGGTGTAGGCGTCATCACTCTGAGGACGGAAAACGTTGTGATTGATGATTCGAACAGGGCCGATAACCTGGAATTTGTTCCTGGAGAATACGTCCAGTTGACCGTAAACGATACCGGCGAGGGCATGAGTAAGGAAATTCGCGAGAATATCTTCGAGCCTTTTTTTACCACCAAGGAACTGGGCAAGGGAACCGGGCTCGGATTGTCCACCGTTTACGGCATCGTTAAACAAAACGACGGCTTTATTTATGTTGCCAGCGAACCGGGGAAAGGAACTTCTTTTAAAATCTACCTGCCGCGGTTCGAGGTTGAAACCGCACAGGTCACCTCCGAGGATGCAGCCGGCAAGCGCCCGACAGGAACGGAAACCATCCTGCTGGTCGAGGACGATGAAGCGATCCTGAACCTAAGCAAGATGATTCTCGAAGAACTGGGCTACACCCTGATTGCGGCGCAGACTCCGGTACAGGCCATTCATCTTGCCGAAGACCATCCGGGAGATATACACCTGCTAATCACTGATGTGGTGATGCCGGGGATGAACGGTCGAGAACTGGTAGAACAGCTTCACACCATCCGCCCGGACCTCAAGTTCCTGTATATGTCAGGCTATACCGCCGACTTGATAGCACATCGCGGTATTATGGACGAAGGAGTAAATTTCATTCAGAAACCTTTCGGCTGCGATGATCTTGCGGCAAAAGTCAGACAAGTGTTGGGCCAGCTTGAATAGGTGACCAAAAGATTTTGCAAGCACTGCTCTCCTCTGTTCTGCTGAGAGTTACCCGGAACTTTTCAATATTTCGATCATATCTGCATTTCCCCTTTTTCCGAAAACACTGGGCATATTAATATAGGCTGGTGTCGGATTTTGGCGCCTTGGCTTCGCTTGCGCCGGAGTATTGCGAACCGGATCATGCGCTCGTCAAAGTTGTTGGCCGGCTTCACTCCCCTCTGTCAGGAAAAGAAAGGCCACCACTGAGGCACAGAGAATACGGAGGTGGATTTAAACATTATAACGGAACGGATCTTCGGGGGCGATTGAAGTGCATATGGTATTGAGGAGCCGGCCTGCGAGGAGCGTTCATGTCGAAAGTTGGCGTCGTGCGGCATCGGCGTTGATCAAAGCGCGGGGGAATATGAGCACGGATAAAATTGCCTCCCCAAACGGGAAATTTCTCCAGGCGGAATTTGTAGTTGGTTGCGTATCTACTTGAATATCTTGCCATTAATGTCGAAATCATTATTTTTAGATTAAGCATGTGCGTTCAAGAAACACTCTCATGTTTTCCCAGAGCTAAAACAAAAAGGAGCTTGCCATGAAGAATTTTGTGGTAGCGGTTTTAATTAGTCTTTTTCTACTGTCCGGGGTGGTTTCCGTCCAGGCGCAACCCGCTCCCGGAGAAATAGACCGTATGGATGCTGCGACACGAGTTTTCAATAATGCGCTCGGCATGATTCCGGCCCCGGTTCTGAATGGCGCCCAGGGGGTAGTTATAATTCCGGGCGAGGTCAAAGCAGGTTTCATCTTCGGCGGTGAACTGGGCCAGGGTGTACTGGTGACTCGCGGTCAGAAGGGGATTTGGTCTCCGCCTGCGTTTATCTCAGTTGCGGGCGTGAGCTTCGGTCTTCAGATTGGGGGTGAGGCAAGGGATATCGTATTGGTTCTTAACACCCCTATGAGTGTGGCGGCTATCGAGAACGGAACCCTCAATTTGGGTGGTGACGTTTCAGTAGTTGCCGGTCCTGCCGGAGGAGAAGTTGCGGTCGCAACGCCGGTTCCTGCGGTATATTCCTACGTGAGGAGCTCCGGAGCGTTCATCGGAGCAACGGTACAGGGGGCCGCACTGTCGCTTGACGTTGGCGCAAACCGCGATTTTTACGGCGTGCCCGATCCGCTGAGAGTTGCAGCCAGAGGGATTCCAGAACCGGCCAGAAGGCTCACTTGTTCGCTGTCCAGGGCTACCGGCTCGAGATCGAAATCCTGTAGCTGATCTACAAATATCAAAACGTAAGATGGGTTTGTGATCAGGAGTCGCCTTAGGTGGGTCCCGGCCTTGGCAGGACTCACCTCGTTCGCCGTTTTCAGGCAGTTTTTGCGTTTTGAATTTTGCAAGAACTGCTATTCAGGCATACTAGCCAAACCTTCCAGCGAGGGCTGGAGGTCAGATTAATAGGATGGGCGATCACTTCTTGCCCTCTACGGTTTCTTCGCGCAAATACCACGGAGTACTGATCACCACGGTGCGCTGGTCACGTTCCAGAAAGAGCAAGGTCCTCAGCGTTGCGGCGTCCAGACCGTGCAGTAAATACTGGTACCAGTGCGGCTCCACCATTTGGGGAATGATCACGGCGATGAGTCGATCCGGTTTTTCTTTTTTGGCTTTGTTTACGAAATCCAAAATCGGCTGGTGGAGCATCCTATACGGTGACGGGATGATTTCCAGGAGCGGAATTGAGGAATTCGCAGCTTTAGCCGGTTTCTCGACTTTGTCGGCCCAGAGTGCTTTCAGCCCCAGCGCATCATCGTTCTCGGTGCCGACATGCACGGCAGTGACGTCGTCTGACAGCATCAAACCAAACCGCACAGCTTTCTCGGCGACGCGGTTCCAACCATCGATCGGGATGATCACGACCGGCGGTTGCAAATTCGAACAGCGCAATTCCAGCCCCGCCCCGGTCTCCTTGGCAATCTTTTTGTAGTGGCGTTTGATTCGCAGAAGCAACAAGAAGAGTAGCGGAGCGACAATTATAGTCATCCAGGCGCCCTCGATGAATTTCGCAACGATGATGACTACGAGCGCTATGCCGGTGACCACAACCCCAACCGCGTTATAAACTAATGCAATTCGGACTCCACCGCGTTTCTTGCGCAACCAGTGCACTACCATCCCAACCTGCGAGAAAAGGAACGCACTAAACGCTCCGACCGCAAATAGCGGAATCAGTCTGTCGGTCACGCCTCCGAAGGCAATCAGGATCAGGCAGGAAAGGGCGGCCAGGACGATAATGCCTTGCGAAAAAACGAGCCGCCGGCCGAGATCGGCGAAGGCGTGCGGCAAAAAACCATCCTCGGCAAGCAACCGGCACACACGGGGAAAATCCGTAAAGCTGGTTTGCGCCGAGTACGTGAGGACGATGAAAATACTTACGATGGCGACGTAGTAAAATACGCCGTGCCCCGCCACAGCCGCCACAAGTTGCGAGAGGATTGTTTGATAACCCGGCTGTTGCTCATCCATTGCGCCGATGTGGTAAACGAAACAGAGATATGCGACCCCTAACAGGAACAGGCTGAGGACAGCCACAATCACCGTCAGGGTCCTCTGGGCATTGGGGACCGTTGGCTCCCGAAACAGAGGCACGCCGTTGCTTACAGCCTCGACTCCGGTCATTGCCGTACAGCCGTTGGCAAAGGCGCCCAGGAGCAGCCACGCGCTCAAAGTTGCGGTCCCCGGGGGGATCGCCGGTAACGGTACGACCGGGGCCGGATGGCCGCTGCTCTGCCAGACACGGATGAGTCCGATGAGAATCACCCCTGCCATACACACCAGGAATACAAGCACCGGGACGACAAAAGCCAGTCCCGACTCGCGAACGCCGCGCAGGTTAATAATTGTCAGCGTCAAAAGGACGATGAGGCAGATCGGGAGCGTGTACGGATGTAGCGCGGGAATGGCCGAGACCACCGCGCCGACCCCTGCCGCAATTCCCACGGCGACGTTCAGCAGGTAATCCAGGAGCAAAGCGACCCCTGCCAATAAGCCGGCATGAATGCCGAGATTTTCCTTCGCAACGATATACGCTCCACCGCCGTTCGGATATGCGGCGATAGTCTGCCGATATGACAGATAGAGGGTGCCGAGGTTCACTACAATCGCAAGGATGATAAAGGGGAAGTAGCTCAGCCCCATCACGCCGAGCGGCAACAGGATGGTGAGTGCGGCCTCGGGACCGTACCCGGTCGAGGCGAGCGCATCCAATCCCAGCACCGGCACACCGGTGAGCACGCTGAGTTTTTGCTTCGCAGCTTCCCACGAGGCCAGTCGGCGCCCTAATATCTTGCCGAGCAGCGACATAATGCCCTTCGAAACGAAATGACGGTTCTCTACACCGTTTCTTACAACTCTTGACTATCCGGCGTGGAGACCCGTTTCAACCTGAAGGCCCACAAGCGATCGAGGGAATTTGTAAGAGTGCCGCTCCATGTTAATTGGCCGGAATTATGGGAGCTCTTCAAGGGTTTCTCCCATTCTTATTTCATAAGTCATGTGAAAGAGGGTTAGTTAAGGCACTTGATACGGGCACTAGCAGGACTTAGAGCCACACACATGAGCAACTTGGTGCTTTAACATCGCCAATACGTCGTCGAACGAGCCGCTCGTCAACATTTGGTCGAACTGGCTGCGATAGTTGACTACCAGGCTCAATCCCTCCACATTGACATCGTATACCCCCCATTTTCCGTTTTTGAGGTGGAGGGCGTAATCGATATGGACCGGGTTTCTCTGGTCCATCACAGTGCTCTCGACAACGACATGATCTTGCGTTACCTGCTTCTGGTTGTAAGTGATCTTTTGGTTTGAATACTTTTCGATGCTGTCAATGTATTTGCCAAAGAGCAGCTTGCTGAAGTCCCGCTCAAATTCCTGCTGCTTTTCGGCGGTCTGCTTGTTCCATTGTGGTCCCAAGGCGAGCCTGGATACCCCGTCGTAGTCAAAGTATTTCTCTACGACCGCTCGGATTTTTTCCC
This sequence comes from Syntrophobacter sp. SbD1, assembly GCA_900290365.1. Lineage (GTDB taxonomy): Bacteria > Desulfobacterota > Syntrophobacteria > Syntrophobacterales > Syntrophobacteraceae > SbD1. Next base: position 22,012 of record OMOE01000094.1, read on the forward strand.
TGCGGGCATTGGTGTCTTGAGGGTATTCCTTCAGTATTTTGATAACCTGGTCCGTGCCGGTTTTGACCACATCCAGCGGGTTCTCGTATGCTATCGCCTGTGAGCCCCACAAACAAATACAAACCACCAGGATGAGCGTTTTGGAAATAAGATATTTGCTCATCAATCCGATTTGCGAATGAGCTGAGGTCATCGTTTCTCCTTTCGCCGTACCGGCCAGGGCAAGAGTTGCCCAAGCCGTCCGAGTCTAGAATTTAGGCCGATCCAGTATCCGGAACTCAGACTCAGTATCGACCGTAATCGCCGGGGACATATGAAACGGAGGGAGAGCCGCAGGATTCCACAAGCTAACGCCGCAACTGCCACAACTGAGAGTTGCGAAGGGGGCCGTCACTATAGCGGCAGAAACCACCACCGCTCCCTCAACTATCGCTCCCGCTGCCACGATAGGCGCGGCTATCGCGTCTACCTGGCATTGCGCCTCGGCCTACATTGCCCCAACGATCATGAAGAGAGCAAGAGCCAAACACGCTATAATTAAAGTTGGTTTAGCTTTCATGTTTCCTCATGGAACTCAGTTAACTAAAGTCCCTATCTAAGTTGAATATAAGATATTGTATGAGTTTTTGCCAGGTGAGAGGATTTGAAGTAGATTTTTGTAGTAGGCCCTGGATTGCATGCGGGTTTTTGAGCAGAGCCGCTCAGAGGTTTAAAAAAGCATCTTGGGAGAATGCTTTCTCACACTAAAGACACCCGTCCCCCTGGATTTAGGCCACGCGCGCCAATCCGAGCGCTCGGCGCTGCCGGCGGCCCCCGCCGCAGCGCCATAACGAGCCGCGCAGCGGCGAAGGGGG
>OMOE01000094.1:22875-27279 GCA_900290365.1 Syntrophobacter sp. SbD1
CAGCGGCGAAGGGGGTGTGGGGGGCGCAGCTCCCCACGCTTTTAAGTACAAGCGCCGCCGTGGAAGGCGGCGCTACCACTATCTATTGGCCTTCTTGATCCCCAGGGCATCGGCTGCGATTATCATTTTCATGATGTTGGTGGCGCCTTCGAGGATCTTGTAAACCTTGCCGTCGCGAAGGATTCGCGCGATGGGATATTCGTTCGAGTATCCATAGGCGCTCAGCACATCGAGGCCCAGGTTGGGAACTTCGTCCGCCGCGCGAGAAGCGTAATACTTGGCGAGGCATGTCTCACGCATGTTGTTGACCATGCCGCGGTCTTTTTGAATGGCACATCTCCAGGTCAGCGCTCTTGCGGCCTCGGTTTCGGCAACCATTCTGGCGATAGTTTCCTGGACCATCTGGTATTCGCCGATAGGACGGCCAAACTGGATCCGTTCGTTTGCATACTTAACGGCCGCATCGAGTGCCGCCTGGCAGGTTCCCACCGCCCCCGCCGCAGCGGAGAGCCGAGTGCTGATGAGTTCCTTCATGAGGTACTCGAAACCTCGTCCTTCTTCTCCAAGACGGTTGCCCGCCGGAACTCTCACATCTTCCATGATGAGTTCACCGGTTGGGCAGGCCCAAAGTCCCAGCTTCTCCTTGATGGCGATGGTCTTAACACCGGGAGAATTCATATCCATGACAAAGGCGCTCATCCCTTTGTGCTTGGCGGCCTTGTCGGTCATTGCAAAAATTACCGACATGTCGGCGACCGGCGACCAGGTGATCCACATTTTTCGGCCGTTGAGGATGTAGTGGTTTCCGTCTTTTACCGCCGTTGTGGACATTGAAGCGGTGTCGGAACCGGTATCGGGTTCGGTGATTCCAAAGCAGCCGATCATCTGTGCGGAAACGAGCGCGGGAATGTATTTTCTCTTGAGTTCCTCACTGCCCCATTTCAGGATGGACATGGCGGTACCCATGGTCTGCATGTTGAAGCCGACCCTGAGAGAACCGGAAACCCTGCCTATCTCTTCGGTGACTATTGCATGGGCCAGGTACCCCATGCCGTTTCCGCCATATTCCTCGGGGACCGGGCAGCCGAAAAGGCCAAGTTCGGCCATCTTGTCTACCAGATCGCGCTGCCACCGGTGTTCGTTTTCATCCTTATCCACATGAGGGGCTATTTCCTTGTCGGCGAACTTGCGAACCGTGTCCCGCAGTATGATATGCTCCTCGGACAATTCAACATCGTATTGATCGGCCATGCAACCTTACTCCTCTATAGTATCAATCTCTGAATTCCTGAATCCCTGAATTCCTAAATTTTCTTAAACATGTAAGTCAGCCGCCCATTTCCGGTTTTTCCGGTCTGTGCCTGCAACTTCATTCCAACACGGAGTTCGGAGTCGGGAACGGAGCTGTCGATTCGTCCGAAAACTTTATATTTGCCGTAATCGACCAGGGCGATCGTATAGGGGAGATCATCGGTAAAGCCCGTGGGGGCATACTGCAACGTGGAGTAGCTTACCAATTCCCCATTTCCGGCGACTTCAAACCATTCCATGTCTGCGGTAAGGCAATCGCAGCATTGGGCGCGCGGGGGAAAGTAACTCTTTGCGCATGTCTTGCACTGAGTCCCCATCAACTTGCCCTCTTCAAGGTAACCTACGAAATCGTTGACCTGAGTAACAGCAGCGAAGCTGACTGTGCCGAATTGGGCGAAACGCGCATCAAGTTCATTTTTTGCCATCTTGTGCTCCCTGATTCCCTGCTAAAGATTGGTCAATCGAGACCGAGGATTGTAACGTTTCCATAAAGACCCACGCCGCCGATATTGTGAATAAGTCCGAAAGCGGGGTCCTTCACCTGGATCTCCCCGGCCTCTCCCCGGAGCTGCAGCACAACAGTGCGGATCTGGGAGCCGCCTGTCGCCCCGATTGGATGGCCTTTGGAGAGCAAACCGCCGTCGACATTGACCGGGATACTGCCATCCTTGTAGGTCTCACGGGAACGTATGAGGTCTTTTCCCTCGCCGGGTTTGGCAAAACCGAGGTTTTCATAGGCCATCATCTCAGCGATGGTGAAACAGTCATGCACTTCGGCGACGCCTATGTCAGNNACCTCCGCCACCGAAAGCCCGTAGAGCTTTTCTCGCCCCGCCATGTTCACCGGGGCGCTCGCCGCTCCGATCCCCTTGATCCAGATCGGCTTCTTGGAAAAGGAGCGCGCTTTTTCCTCGCTGGCAACGATAACACACGAACTGCCGTCAGCATTAGCGCAGCAATCGCCGGCCCGCAGCGGGACAGCCACGGGGGCGCCCAGGAAACTGCCGGGATCCTGCAACTGATCGAGCGTTACCGGTTTGCGGTAAACGGCTTTTGTATTGAGCTGTCCATATGAAGCTGCCTTCACCCGAATAAGCGCCAGATCTTCCAGGGTCGTTCCGAATTTGGCCATGTGCGCGCGGGCGTGCATAGCGTAATAGGCGGGCATCATGGTCCCGAAGGGAGATTCCCACAGGATGTCCGCGCCCCGGCCCATGCGCTCCTGCGACTCCGCTGAGCTCAATTGGGACATTATCTGAAATCCGATAACCATCACCATATCGTGCAAACCGGATGCAACCAGCGAGTAGGCGAGCTTGAGTCCGGTGCTGCTCGACGAGCACAGGGTTTCAGCATAGAATGTCGGCTGCGGGTTAAGGCCCAGGTACTCGGCTATCACTCCCGCCGGAGACCGCTGCTTGTCGTATTCGGGCGCGGAGCAGACGACCGTGGCGTCGATGTCGGACCTGCCGATGCCTGCGTCCTTCATGGCTTCACTGAAGCCCTCAAACACCAGCTCGCGAATCGACCCGGGGTATGTTCGGACAAAAGAGCTTTGTCCTACTCCTATAATTCCAACCTTGCCCATATATATCTCCTCGATCTATTTACTGTCTTTCGGCTTGCCCAGCACTTCGGCGAACATTTCCTCATCCCAGGGCCTGGCCTCCGCCACGTTCTGACGGAACTTGATGAAATCGATGACATCTTTGCCGGTAATCTTTTTCGTATTGAATGCGCCAAACCCAAGGAACGCCTCTCCACTCATGTTGGCCGCGAGCCAGTGGCGGTGTTCGTTCTTGGTGGTGTCCCAGAAAAATTTCTTTTTCTGTCGAATGCCGTCGATCGACTTGATCAGACAACCCGGGAAAAGGTTCGTAAACTTCCATATGATACTGTCGACCTCTTTATCCAGCAGTTCGAAATCGGCGTTGGGCTGGTGCTTCTTAACAAAATCTCGGGCTTCCGCCAACTCCTGTCCGGACTTGGATTCGCCATAGACGATCTCTCCGTCGTCCACATACTTGTCTGTAACGATCGTAGGATTGCGAACCCATTTGCCATCCACCTTGAGTACGGGCACGCATTTGGTGATCAGGTTCTTCATCTTCATTTTGTATGCAGACCACATCTCGCAGGAAATGCAGTTCCACATGGCGTCTTCCGCACTTAGGAACCAAGGCAGGAAATCCGAGGAGCCGCCGGCGGGCGCCGATCCATGCCGTGGTCCGGCCTGACCGAATATGGCGAGATCCGAGGAAACCGCGAGGTCACATGCCATCCCGATTGTCTGACCGCCGGCCACCCGCATGCCGTTGACTCTGCAAACCGTGGGCTTTTTGCACATCAGAATGGAGTCGACCATGTGATTGAACAGTTCCATATACTGTCCGTATTCATCGCATCTCATACTGTAATATTCGCTGTATTCCCTGGTGTTGCCGCCTGTGCAAAAAGCATAGGGCCCCGTGCCGGTAAAGACGACCGCCACCACACTCCTGTCCAGGGATGCATTCTCAAAGCCTGCTATAACGCCCTTAACCATCTCCGTGGTGTACGAATTGAACTGCTTCGGATTGTTGAGCCTGATCCAGACCGTGTACAGGCCTTCCACAATTTTCCCGGAGGGGTCCGTGATGGGGCGCTTTTCATACACGACACAGGGGGCGTCGGCATCGGTCCCCCAGTGAATATCCGAGTGCAGCATGTGATCCTTGTGTCCATTATCCCTTGGCATCCATTCCAATGCCATAGTATTAGCTCCTCTCTTTTAGTCCTTAAAAATCCGGAATCAGGATGATTCGCCGGTCAGGCGGAGTTCGGTGTGCTTCCTCGAAGGCCTCCCGAATCGTACTCATCGGGCGGGTCTGAACGAAAGGCCCTACAGAGATCTTGCCTGTAACCACCATTTCGAGCACCTGCGGGTAATATTCGGGCAAACACCCCCAAGTCCCGATAATCTCGGCATCGAAAGCCATCAGGCGGCTCAACATATACTCCACTTTGCCCATTCCGAAACCGATGATAATCAACTTACCGATGAAACTGAGAAGATTGAGCGCTGTTTCCTGGCCGGGTTTCGAGCCGGTGGCT
>OMOE01000094.1:27289-47082 GCA_900290365.1 Syntrophobacter sp. SbD1
GGGTTTCGAGCCGGTGGCCTCGAAAATTTTCCATCCGTATCCGGGCAGTTTCTGCTGGTCGCGAATTTTTTTGACCTCCGCGGCCACATCCCCTGGACCCTTGCCCTTGGCGTTGACGACGAAATCGGCCCCGTATTCGAGCATCTTCTGGAGACGTTCCTCAACGATATCGACGGCAATTACCGTGCCGGCGCCGAGCCCCTTGGCGGTCTGGACCATGTACTGCCCAACCCCGCCAACCCCGATCACAATCACGTTGTCGCCCACCTCTAGAGCCGCTCGTTTTGCGGCCTGAAACGGAGTGGTCACCGCATCGGCCACTACGGACAGTTGTTCGAGCGGGATATCCCTTCGATTTCTTATTTCGCACAGGTCGAGGCTCGGGACGGGTATGTGGCTGGCAAAACCGCCATATATGCCGGTGCTGTTGCCCGGCATTTTCTGATTGAGGCACCGGTTTCCCCGCCGGGTCTTGCACAGGTGACACTGTCTGCAGGGCATGACCGCCGGAATGAGCACTTCCTTTCCTATCCACTGCTCGTCACCGGCTACGACGGTTCCCGAAATTTCGTGGCCAAGGATCAAAGGCGGCTTGCAAACCGTGGGCACACCGTCGTAGAAATAGCCAAGGTCCGTGTGGCATATGCCGCAGCCGGCGACCTTGACGAGGACCTCTCCCGCCTTTAGTTCGGGGACCGGGATTTCCGCCAACTCGAGCTTTCCCGGGATCGTTTCTCCCGTCTCTTTGTTCTTGGCGGCCGGTTGGACCATCTGCCAAGCCTTTATCTTATCGGGCAATGATGACATTTTTCTCCTCCCTGAAAAAGCCGGGAAATCTGGGAAGTTACTGCGCTATTGCGGGCGGTGGGACCGCCAGCCGGGTTTGCCGCTGCCTTCGGCGGCGGCACAGGCAGGATCTCGCCGCTCCACTAGGTGGCACCAGCTATATTCCGGCTACAATGTAGCTTAAGCAAAAAGCGGGTGTCAACAAGTATTTTTTCACGGGCTTTCGGCCTCGATATCCAGGATACTTCGTTTAAGCTCGGCAGGCATGGAAACTTTGAGTTTGTTTCGGTAGTCATAGGTGACCAGGACCCCTTCGCCTTCGGCGGCAATTGTCGCCAGCCGGCGGCTGGCTACACTGTACTTCATTGTGAACCGGTCCTGGCCGATATCCGATACGCGCGCACCCACAGAGATCACGTCGGGATAGGTCAGGGGTGCGCGAAACCTGCACTGAATCGAAGCGAGGATAGGTCCGATTCCGGTCTTTTCCATAAACTCCCAGATTCTTATCCGCTCGAAATAGGCGACCCGGGCGTTTTCGAAATATCTGAAGTATACAACATTATTTATGTGCTGGAGCGCGTCCATATCCCCCCATACGACGGGCAGCTCCACTATTACCGGAAAGTCTTCGAGCAGCATCTCTCCCATTTGCAACCTTCACCTTCATAATGACAAGGAATAACGAGGCGGTGGGACCGCCAGCCAAGTTTGCCACTCAAACCTTCGGCGGCGGCTTTGCTATCAGGAATTCTGTAATGCAGGGCGCACAGGATTTCAATAGAAATGAGCTTCCATGTTGCTCAAACCCTCGCGTTCATCACATGAGTGAAGCCTCTGACACTGAGCCCGTCCGTACGCCCCCGGAAGTAGAGATCATTTATTTTACCGGTGTCAAGGTCATCGACCAGCCCGAATCCCATGTCTCTGAGAGTGGTTTTGAGCAGATCAGGATCGAAGAAAGTTTCAAAGGGTTCGCCTGCCATGGCTACGCGGCGGGCCAGGGAATCAAAGGCCTGGCGCTGTGCGGGACCAAGCAGGGATGGCGAAATGGTATAGTCGAAGACTATGGCACTGCCGGCCGGCATCGATGATACAAATCTCAAGGTGTCATGGACCGCACTGATCGACAGATATTGGGTCACCCCGAGCCACGAAAAGAAAGTGCTCGCGGTTCTATCAAAACCTGTGTCTAGCAACCCTTCCTCAAGTGTGCTGTTTTCGAAGTCAACGGGTGAAAAAGTGAGAGTCCGGGGAACAAGGATGCCCGCTTCCTCAAGACAGGCGCTCTTCCAAATCTGGGTATCGGGATGATCCACCTCGAACACGCGCAGGCCCCCTTCAGGATAAGGGTTCCGGTAGGCGAAAGTATCCAGGCCCGCACCCAAAACAACATACTGGCGCACTCCACGCTTGACGGCGGCATGGAGTTCATCTTCGGCATATCGGCTGCGTGCAGCCAGGAAGGCCCGCAGACTTCCAGCTTTTTTCGCTTCTTTCGCTAATTCTGTCCGGTCCAGCCATTTGGAATCCGGCTGTGAAGCTCCCCGATCGTTTTCGCCGAGGATCAGAAGCGCAAGGGGATCGTGGAACACCCTCGGATCATCGAGAACCTGGTGTGCGGCGCGGTGCCACGCAACTCGGAGCGCAGTCGTGCTCGGGCAGTCCTTTTTCAATGGGGCAGTCCTTTTTCAGTAGGATAAATCCATATTGGATATTCAGTATAGTGAATCATATACAAAGAGGCCAATCCTCGCAAATAATTAGCTGTTTTCGTACAATGAAGCAATATTTTTAATTGTCTTACTGCGAGCTTTTGGCTATGTTAGTTCACTACAATGAATTTTGATTCTTTTTCCAGCCACCGGAATTTGGAATTCTATATGCATAAAGAACAAGGCGATCCGCCCCAAAACGGGTACAAAGCGCCGGCGGTGCAAAAAGCCTTCCGGTTGTTGCGCACGGTTGCGGAGGCACAACATGGGATGCGGCTGGTAGAACTGGCTGCCCTGGCAGGATACAGCACGAGCACTACACATGGTTTAGTTCACGCACTGCTGAGGGAAAAGGCGCTCATCCAGGGAAAAGACGATCCCCACAAACTCTTTCTGGGCTCCCTGATTGCCGATCTGGCATTTACCGATTGGAACTATGTAAAGGTGAACCGGATGGCCCAGCCGATTATCAATGAGATCCGGGACCGTGTCGACGCTACAGTGTTCCTTGGGGCTCGGATTTCCACTCGGGTGATGATCACGGCAACGGCGGAGGCCATAGAATCGTTTAAACTCTCGGCGCCGATCGGAACAGCGATTCCCCTTTTCGCGGGAGCAGTCGGGAAAGTGCTGCTCGCCTATGAGAGTGCCGAGCAAATCGGGGAGTTGGCCGCCGCCAGGGGGCTTCCTCAGTATACCTCCAACTCTATAGTGAAATTGGAAGATTACCTGGCCGAGTTAGAGCGCGTGCGCTCCCGGGGATATGCCATAGACGATGAAGAGTATCTATCGGGTATCCGCGCCGCGGCAGTGGCGCTCCATAACAGGCGGGGGCTGCCCATGGCAATCTGGGTTGTGGGAATTGCAAGTAATATGGGGCTGAGAAGGCTTCAGCAGGTCGCGGAATTAACGGTTGTTGCCGCCGGGAAGCTGCGCTCTCAACTCGAGGGGATTGCGGACGGCGGTTTCGAACCTGATGCATCGGATGCAAGTAACGACCGGCGCATTGAGTCCGAAAAGGACGCGAAGCCGGTTCGTACAGCCAAGAACCGCTGATGTTGAGCTGCAGGCTCAGTCACCCAAACCCGTAAATCTCATGACCGCAAGACATTATTGATGTTCTTATCCTGCTATAAATTCCGACGAATCGATTATGCCGGATTCAACAAATCCAGGAGATAAGCCCATGATTTCGGAGCAGCGTTATTGGAACCCTGTATTGGAAACATTGCCTCGGGAGAAGCTGCGAGCGCTTCAGTTAAAGAAGTTCAAGTCTATTTTCCAGTGGGCGTATGACAATTCCAGGTTTCACCGCTCCATCTATGACGGAGCCGGTATTACCCCTGCGGATATCCAAAAATTTGAAGATATCCGACATGTGCCCAAAGTGGAGAAATCCATGATGAGGTGCATTCAGTGCAAAGATCCCTTTCCTTATGGCGAATGCCTCTGTCTTCCACTGGAGGAGGTCAGCAACTTTCGTCAAACAAGCGGCACCACCGGGCAGCCAATTTATCAGGCCGATTCTTTGCAGGACTGGGATTGGTGGTCCGAATGCTGGGCATTCATTCTGTGGGCGCAGGGATACCGGCCTGCGGACCGCGTCTTCATTCCATTCGGATACAATATTTTCGTGGCCTTCTGGGCGGGACATTACGCTGCTGAAAAGATCGGGTGCGAGGTGGTGCCCGGTGGCGTACTGGATACGCAGGCCAGAATTTTAAAGATACAGGAACTCAAACCCACTGCAATGATGGGGACTCCCACCTACATGCTCGGAATGGCCGATACGGCGAGAAATAAGCTTGGAATCGCGCCCGAGACTTTGGGAATAAAGAGAATAACCTGTGCGGGGGAACCTGGCGCAAGCGTTCCTGCAACGAAAAAGCGAATGGAAGAGGCCTGGAATGCGAAGGTTTTCGACCATGCCGGCGCCACCGAGATCGGCGCCTGGTCGTATGAGTGCACGGAGCAGCCGGGCGCCATTCACGTCAATGAGGCAATGTTCCTGGTGGAAATCGAAGACATTGAAACCGGAGAAATCATAGAAGAACCGGGACTCCGTGGAAAGATGGTCGTCACCGCTTTGGACCGGATGGCCATGCCCTGTGTCAGGTTCGATTCCAAGGACGTGATCGAGTGGGACCCGAACCCGTGTGCCTGCGGCCGAACATTCCGAATGATAAAGGGGGGTGTTGTCGGCCGGGTTGACGATATCACCAAAGTCAAGGGCGTTCTCCTTGCCCCGGTCGCCATTGAAGAGGTGGTCAGGGGGATAGAGGGCCTCGGCAACGAATATGAAGTCGTCGTAGATAAGCATGGTGATTCGGAAACACTCAACCTCAAGGTGGAACTGTTGCCTGGAAATGAAAACAATATCAAAAGGATTGAAGATCAATTGAAACACCAGCTGAGACTCAAAACCAATCTGGGCTATTCGATTGAATTTCATGAATTGGGCAAGTTGCCCAGGTATGAAGTCAAGGCCAGAAGGTTCAAGGACCTTAGAAAAAAAGCATAGTCCCCAGTGTGTTCTATGGAGGAACAATTCATGACGGCGCAACAACCCGATATTGAACTATTAGACGAACAGATACAAAGACTCAAAGAGGCCGCACGGACGCTAAGTGATATGGCAAATCAATTTCCAGCGATTAAAAGGAATGCCGCCCGTGTCCTTTCGAGCATCAAAATGATGGAGATCAATGTCTCCGATATTGTCCGGCTGACGGATTAAACGTAATTTGTCACGCGGAGACGCGGAGGAATAAAGAGACAGTTATTCATGTTTCTTGCCGCCGCCGAAGGTTCGAGTGGCTAACATGGCCGGCGGTCCCACCGTTGGGTAAAAGCCTGGATTTCAGGCCTCCGCCCCCGGATCGCAGTCCGGGGCAGGCTTAATGACGAAATCTTTAGCAATTTTCAGCCGTTTCACCCCCCAGAAAACCCTTTTTCATCGCCCGCTGACTCTAGCAGGCTGTTGAAAAATGATTGAAATTCCCACTTTGCAGTAAAAATCTCGTTGGGCTGTCACCAAGCCGCCCCGGAATGACGAAATCACCAGTCTTCTTAGGATTCTTTTCCCACCAGCAGGCCCTTTTTCAACAGCCTGCTAAAGCCACTGCAAATCCCCACTTTTGTAGAAAAGGAGGCTGATTGGGGCGCCTTTTCATGGTTTTCAGTGTGTCCCAAAGAGACATGAGTTCTTGTGGCGAAAGGGTATGGAATGTATTATAGAGCGTTACACTAAAAAGGAGTTCGGCCTTAAAAGCCGACAAAACAAAAGCTTAATAGACAGGGGTTCTCATGAGTGAGGCAACGGGAAAAACAGTAGCTTTGGAACAGGCGCGTCAGGCGCCGATTGACATGAAAAAGGCAGGCATTATCGCAGCCGTCCTGGTTGCCGGGTTCGTTATCCTGGCAAAACCCTTTGCAGGTCTTTCTCCACAGGGAAACGGGATGATTGGCGTGACGCTTCTCGGACTCTCCTTCTGGATATTCAGACCTTCAACTCTGCCCTACCTTGCCGGAGGGTCCATAATCCTTGGCGGAGGCCTTCTCCTGGGTCTGCCCCTGGATATAGTCGCCAAAGGCTACACCTCTCCGGCGGTCTGGGTTTTGATTCCGGCCCTATTCTTCGGTTTTGCCCTCATAAAGACAGGCCTTGGAAAAAGAATAGCTTATGCGGTCCTCAAAACCTTCCAGCCAAACTACATGGGTATATGCGTTAGCTGGTTCGTTATAGGACTGCTCCTTTCAGCTCTTACCCCTTCCATTACGGTAAGGCTTGCCATCGTTATACCTATTGCCTTCAGTCTTGTCGAAGCCTGTAAGCTTGGAGACAGGTCCAAGGGCTCCGCGCTGATCAGCTTTGTCGCATTTGGAACAGCCCTGCTTCCCGGCATAGGATGGCAGACGGGATCTCTGTGGGGGATCTTCATGATGGGGTTTTACCCTCCCGAGATGAGAGCGCTGGCGACACCCGGCGCATGGTTTCAGTACATGGCCTTCCCTTGGTTTTTCATATCGATTCTGTTTGTTGCTCTCGTTTATATCGTTTTCAAGCCAAAAGAGCCGCTGGAACTCAACCGCGAGGCCTTCAAGAAACAATATGCGGCCCTGGGAAAGATCACGAGAGACCAGGTGATTTGTGCGTCGATACTGATAATGGCCCTTATCCTTTTTTCCACCGATAAATGGACCGGAATCAAGACCCCGGTGGCCGCGCTCGGGGCTTTTGCAGCACTGATGCTGTTTGGCATTATAAAGACTGGCGATATAGGAACAGGAGTAAACTGGGATATCATCAACTTCTTCGGTGTCGTTATAGGGCTTTCGGCCATGTTCGCCAAAGCCGGGGTATCCGATTGGGCCAAGCCTCTCATCCAGCCAGGCATACTTTCTATGGCCCATTCCCCTCTCGTTCTCCTGCTGGTGCTCACTTGCATTCTGTGGGCAATTCGCTTTATCGATATCCCCTGGGGATTTACCACCTTTGCATTGCTTTCTCCCGTTTTCATACCCCTTTACCAGAAATTTGGCCTTCATCCAGTCCTGGTGTCTGTGGCCTTCATCGCGGCGGGCAACTCCATGTTCATGTCATACCATCAGCCATTCATCATAATGAGCGATACGATGACCAAATCGAGGGCGTGGTCCGAAAAGCAGGTGTCCATTGCAGGCATGCTCTTTGCCATTTCTATCATAGTGGGCATCATCGTGAGCACCTTTTATTGGAAAGCCATGGGTCTTATGCCTTAGGAGACAGTCCTGAGTCCTTTTTTAATTGACTAAGTCCCCAACCGAAGCTATGAAGTAGCTGTTAAGTAGCTAGTGCCCTATTGGGACACATAGGGGCGGTGGCTTGCCGCCGCCGAAGGTTTGAGTGGCGAACTTGGACGACGGTCCCACCGCCTTAAAACAGGAGGAAACAATGACGGAGTTATCGGAAGGCGGAGGCTTTCTCTTGCAGCCCACTTCTGCCGAAAGCGTATTTACACCCGAAGATTTCAATGAAGAGCACCGGATGATCGCCCGGACCGTCTCGCGCTTCGTCGACGAGAAGATTTTACCCGTCATGGACGAGCTGGAGTCTCAGAAGGAAGGTTTGCTCGGAAGCCTTATGAGGGAGGCGGGAGAGTTGGGGATTCTGGGAGCGGAAGTCCCTTCGGAATATGACGGCACCGAGCTCGATAAGATCTGTTCCACCATCATTGCGGAAGAAATGGGCAGGGCGGGCTCGTTTGCCATGGCCCATGGCGCGCAGGCGGGCATCGGAAGCCTGCCTATAGTCTTCTTCGGCACCGATGAGCAGAGGAGAAAATATCTGCCGGGACTCGTTAGCGGCGAAAAAATCGCGGCATACGCGCTGACCGAACCTGGTTCGGGCTCCGATGCCATGGCGGCAAAGACGAAGGCTTTTCTTAGCCCCGAGGGCAATTGCTTTGTACTCAACGGGACCAAACAGTTCATAACCAACGCCGGTTTGGCGGACATTTTCATAGTCTATGCGAAACTGGACGATAAAATAAGCGCGTTTATAGTCGATGCGCACTCCGAGGGCCTGTCCACGGGGTTGGAAGAAAAGAAAATGGGCATAAAGGGCTCTTCCACCCGGTGCGTGTTTTTCGACAATGTAAAGGTCCCGGTTGAAAACCTGCTGTTCGAAGCAGGCCGGGGCCATATTGTCGCCTTCAATATTTTGAACATGGGCCGCTATAAACTGGCGGCCAATTCCATCGGGCATTCTAAACTGGCTCTAAAGATCTCCGCCGCTTATGCCAACGAACGCGTTCAGTTCAATGTTCCGATAGCCCGTTTCGGACTGATCAAAGAAAAAATAGCGGAAATGGCCATGCGGACCTACGCGGCCGAAAGTTCGGTTTACCGAACAGGAGGGTTGATCGAAGAGACCCTTCGAGATATGGATGCCTCAGGCAGCGAAGGCAGGCAGGCGGTTGCCCGGGCCATGGAAAAATATGCCATCGAGTGCTCGATCAACAAGGTATTTGCAACCGAAGCCGTGGCTTACGTCGTGGATGAAGGCGTGCAGATTCACGGCGGTTACGGATTCATTTCCGAATACCCCATTGAAAGGCTCTACAGGGATGCCCGGATTTACAGGATTTTCGAAGGCACCAACGAAATCAACCGTATCCTGATCCCCACGATGCTGGTGCGCAGGGGACTTGCGGGGGGACTGCCGCTGCTCGAAGCTGCCGAAAAACTTGCACTCCGCCTTGAAGGGACCGAACGTTTGCCGCTCCTTGAAAATGCTGAACAACTGGTCCAGGCCGCAAAGGACCTCTTTCTGTTCACCCTGGGAGTTGGCCGCAAAATTTGCGGAGACGCCATCCTCAAACGGCAGGAAATCCTTGGCCGGCTCGCAGATCTGGCCATCGGGGCTTTTGTTATGGAGAGTGCATTGCTCAGGGCGCAAAAAGCCATGGAACAAAATGGAGAAAGCGGAGCTGCGCGAAAGATGAACATGGCCGACGCATTTATCTATAGTCATTTCCCAAAACTGGGGCTGCTTGCCGGGGAAGTGCTCCCGGAGCTTGCTCAAGGTGAAGAATTGAAGATGCTTCAGGCCCGTTTAGCCGAGTTTTTACAATATAGACCCATCAATGTTATCGGTTTGAGGAATAAAATTGCGGACCAGGTATTGGCCGCGGCAGAATATATAGTTTAAATAACTCAGAAAAGATCCGGAGGAACTCAATACTATGTTCACGAAAGCCTACATACCTTTCAGAGGTTATTATTCGACTCCGTTTTCACGCTGGCAGGGCAGCTACGCAAACCAGAATTCGATAGTCCTTGGTGCGGAAACATCAAAAAGATGGCTTGCCGGCAAGAACTGGGACCCGAAAATGTTCGACTATCTCTTTTTGGGGATCACGATCGGGCAGCCCAAATGGTTCTACGGAAGCCCCTGGGCCGCCGCTCTCATGGGCGCACCGGACATTCCCGGCATGACGATCAGCCAGGCGTGCACAACTTCAGCCACCTGTGTCTGCCAGGCCGCCATCGGCGTTGAGACGGGACTATATGAAAATCCCTTCTGTTTGATGACGGACAGGTGCTCCAATGGACCTCACACTATATGGCCCAACCCAACGGGCCCGGGCGGCGAGGTGGTATTTGAGAACTGGCTGATGGACAACTTCGGCAGTGATCCGTGGGCCAAATTTTCCATGATCCAAACCGCCGAGAATGTGGCGAAGGAAGCCGGACTTACGCGGGAGCAAGCCGACGAGGTGACCTTCAGGCGTTATGAACAGTACATGGCCGCCCTGGACGGCGACCGTGAATTTCAAAAAAGGTACATGTTTCCGGTCGAAGTCAGTGTTTCCAAAAAGAAAACCATCGTCGTGGATGCGGACGAAGGGATAATGCCCACCACCAGGGAAGGCCTGGCGGGACTAAAGCCCGTATTGCCCGAAGGCGTTCATACATTCGGCTCTCAAACCCATCCGGCGGACGGAAATTGCGGCATAGTGGTAAGTTCGAAGGAAAAAGCAGCGGAGCTTAGCGCGGACCCTTCAGTCGAGATCCGGGTGGTCTCCTATGGCTTTTCCCGGGCAAAAAAGGGCTTCATGGCCATGGCGGTCGTCCCGGCTGCAAAAATGGCCCTGGAAAGAGCCGGCATAGGCATCGGAGATGTGAAGACCGTAAAAACCCATAACCCCTTCGTCGCAAACGACCTGTATATGGCGGCGCAACTTGGCATGGATGTAATGGGTTTCAACAATTACGGATGCTCCCTGATTTTCGGGCATCCGCAGGCCCCCACCGCCGGAAGGCTCATCATCGAAGGAATCGAGGAGACGGTCAAACTGGGAGGCGGATATTTTCTCTGGGCCGGATGCGCGGCAGGAGATACGGGTGCGGCGCTGGTGATAAAGGTCGGTAAGTAGCCCGCATGCCGCAAGGCAGTCTGCGGCAAGGCAAAAGTAAAAAGTAAAAAGGCAAAAGTAAGTAAAAGGGAAAGAAGACTCAATCCGGTCATTCCTGATACCGGCTGGCCATCTGCCTTCCCTTTTGCCTTTTGCCTTTTGCCTTTTGCCTTACCGCAGGCCTGATATCTGAGCCTCTTGCAAAACTCAATAAGACCGTCACCCCGGCGGTGGCCTGCCCCGGAGATGTCCAGTCCGGGGGCCGGGGTCCAGAAACGCTTGAAGAATCTGGATTCCGGCCTTCGAGATTGTGTCGCAATTGCGAGATGTTGCAAATTTCCCCCCTTTCCTAAAGGGGGGGCAGGGGGATTTTGATTCACCTATACTGTGTAAGTCATTAAAATCCCCATCGATCCGCCCTCACAAAAGATCGGGCGCGGACTTGAAGCATCGCCCGTGCGGCCTCCGAGTGTAGCGGGAGACCCGAAACGTAGTGAGGGTCCCCCTTTACAAAAGGGGGAAGCAAGACTTGGCTCCGCCGTGTTTTCCGGAGCATTTCTGAATTACGACACAGTCTCCTCCGCCGGAATGACGATGAAGGAGTTTTGCAAGAGCCTCATCTGTCAGTCTTTTTTTTCTCGGCGCGCTTGATTTTATCTACCAGAGGTCTGATATAATTCACCAACTGAGATATGGGTCATATTTTCTCTAGTATCGCCGCTCATTGAATGGCTGTATAACGTGCACCGCAGCCTGATTCTCAATCGCCTTCCGACCCGCCGTTTTCTGTGCTGATTTTTGTCCAACGAATTAAATTAGTGAACGAAATTGAATCACAATCAAGGAGATAGATCGGCATGAGCGTGGAAACCATCGATAATGAACAGACCCGGGTAGCCCTGCTGGCTTCCATTGTCGATTCATCCGATGACGCAATCATCGGCAAGACGCTGGAAGGGGTCACTACAAGTTGGAACCGGGCGGCCGAGTCCATGTACGGGTATTCGGCGGAGGAAATAATCGGAAAGCCGGTTTCCGTCCTCCTGCCCAATGACCGGCAGGACGAAATGGACGAACTGCTTGCCAAAATCCGCCTGGGCCATCGCGTAGATCACTACGAGACGGTGCGCGTTCGCAAGGACGGCTCGCTTATCAATATCTCACTCAGCGTATCGCCCATCCACAACACATCCGGAAAGCTTATCGGCGCTTCGTCGATTGCGCGGGACATATCCGAGCGAAAACGCATAGACGAGCAGATGCAAGCCACGTCAACGTATGCCAGAAGTCTCATCGAAGCGAGCCTTGATCCTTTGGTCACCATCAGCCCCGAGGGAAAGATCACCGACGTCAATGAAGCGACGGTGAAAGTAACGGGTAATCCTCGGGAGAAACTGATCGGGACGGACTTCTCGGACTACTTCACCGAGCCTAAGAACGCGCGTGAGGGGTATCGCCAGGTATTCTCCCAGGGGTTTGTCACCGACTACCCGCTTACCATCAGGCACGAGGATGGACGGCTCACCGATGTTCTCTACAATGCATCGCTTTACCGGGACGCGCAGGGAAACGTACTGGGCGTGTTCGCCTCCGCGCGTGATGTCACTGCTCAGCGGCAGGCGGCGCAGTATGCCAGAAGCCTCATCGAGGCCAGCCTCGATCCCCTGGTCACCATCAGCCCGGAAGGGAAGATCACCGACGTCAACGAAGCGACTGTCAGGGTAACGGGTATCGACCGCGACAGGCTCGTGGGGACCGACTTCTCGGATTATTTTACCGATAAGAATAAGGCGCGGGAAGGATACCAGCAGGTTTTCCAGCAGGGCTTTGTCACCGATTATCCTCTGACGATCAGGCATAAGGACGGAAAGCTGATCGAAGTCCTCTACAATGCGTCGGTGTACCGGGACGTACAGGACAATGTCCTCGGCGTGTTCGCCGCCGCCCGCGATGTAACCGCACAGCGCCAGGGGACGCAGTATGCCAGAAGCCTTATCGAGGCAAGCCTCGACCCCCTGGTCACCATCAGCCCGGAAGGAAAGATCACCGACGTCAACGAAGCGACTGTCAGGGTAACGGGCATCGACCGCGACAAGCTCGTTGGGACAGACTTTTCGGATTACTTCATCGAACCGGACAAGGCGCGGGAAGGATACCAGCAGGTTTTCCAGAAAGGCTTTGTCACCGATTATCCTCTGACCATCCGGCACAAGGACGGAAGCCTGGTCGAAGTCCTCTACAATGCATCGGTCTACAAGGACGTCACCGGGAAGGTCCTGGGCGTATTCGCCGCTGCCCGCGATGTTACCGTGCAGAGACAGACTTCCCAGTATGCCAGAAGTCTCATCGAGGCCAGCCTTGACCCTCTGGTCACCATCAGCCAGGAAGGAAAAATCACCGACGTCAACGAGGCGACCATCAGGGTCACGGGCGTTCCGCGCGAGGGACTGGTGGGCGCCGACTTTTCGGACTATTTTACGGAGCCCGAGAAGGCCAGGGAGGGATACCGCCAGGTATTCGAAAAAGGATTCGTGACCGACTATCCCCTCACCATCCGGCACAGGGACGGCAAGCTGGTGGACGTTCTCTACAACGCCTCGGTGTATAAGGACACGCGCGGAAATGTGTTGGGCGTGTTCGCCGCCGCAAGAGACGTGACCGAATCCAAACGCGTGATGCGCCAGTTTGAAGAGACCAAGACCTTCCTGGACAATATCCTTGAGAGTTCGACCAAGTACTCCATCATCGGAAAGGACCTGAACCACAAAATCCTGTCCTGGAACGAGGGAGCGCGGCGAAATTACGGCTACACGGGCGAGCAGATCATCGGGACGGACTCAAGCATTCTTCACTCCCCGGAGGACATCGCCTCGGGGACCGTGGACCGGATGCTGGAAACGGCCTACGAGAAAGGTTTGGCGGAAGGCGAGTTCGAACGCGTGAGAAAGGACGGCTCCCGATTCCAGGCAAGCGTAGTCGTAACGCGCAGAAACGACACTTCGGGCAATCCCATCGGCTTCCTGCTGATGAGCAACGACATTTCGGAAAAAAAGCAGGCCGAGGAACAGTTGCGCCAGGCCTCACAGTATGCCAGAAGCCTCATTGAGGCAAGTCTCGATCCGCTGGTCACTATCAGCCCGGAAGGAAGGATCACCGACGTTAACGAAGCGACTGCAAAAGTAACGGGCAATAACCGCGACGGGCTTGTGGGGACCGACTTCTCGGATTATTTCACCGAACCCGACAAGGCGCGGGAAGGATACCAGCAGGTTTTTCAACAGGGCTTTGTCACCGATTATCCTCTGACAATCAGGCATAAGGACGGAAAGCTGATCGAAGTCCTCTATAATGCGTCGGTTTACCGCGATATGCATGGAAACGTTCTCGGCGTGTTCGCCGCCGCCCGCGACGTGACCGCTCAGCGCCAGGCGGCCCAGTATGCCAGAAGTCTTATCGAGGCTAGCCTCGACCCCCTGGTGACCATCAGCCCCGAGGGCAAGATCACCGACGTTAACGAAGCGACTATTAAGGTAACCGGCGTCTCCCGCGACAGGCTGATCGGGACGGACTTTTCCGACTACTTCACGGAACCGGAAAATGCCCGGAAGGGCTATGAGCAGGTGCTCTCCAAGGGGTTTGTCACCGACTATCCGCTTACCGTCCGCCACAGGTACGGCCGGCTCACCGATGTTCTTTACAACGCATCGGTATACCGCGACGTGCAGAGCAACGTTCTCGGCGTTTTTGCCGCCGCCCGCGACGTCACGGCCCAGAAGAAAGCCGAAGCCAACATCGCCGAGCAAAGAGCGCGCGAGGAGGGAAGGGCCCGCGAACTCGACCGGCTCGCCGAACTCGAAAGGTTCCAGAAGCTCACCATCGGACGCGAACTCAAGATGATCGAATTGAAAAAGGAGATCGAGGAGCTCCGAAAGGCTAACGAAACGCTTCTCAAGGAGCCGGCTGGAAGGGCATATCCATGATGGTTTCGACTCCTCGGACACCGGAAGACCCATCCGGGGCCACAAATCTCGAAGATTTCAGTAAGGCGATGCTCAATATTCTCGAAGACTTCTCCGAGGAAAAGGGCCGCCTCGAGGCTGTCCAGCGCGCGGTCATAAACATCCTGGAGGATTCTTCCGAGGAAAAGGACCGCCTTGAGGACGTCCAGCGCGCCACCATCAATATCCTGGAAGACTTCGCCTCGGAAAAATCCAGGCTTGAAGACACCCAGCGGGCAATGTTGAATCTGCTCGACGATTTTAGCGAGGAGCGGGAAAAAACAGAGGCCATCAACCGCGAGCTAAGAGAGGCCTTTGAATCCCTGCGTTTGGCGAAAGAAGCCGCCGATGCGGCCAACCGTGAACTGGAAGCCTTCGCCTATTCCGTTTCACACGATCTCCGGGCGCCGCTGCGAAGCATCGCGGGGTTCAGCCACCTGCTCATGGAGGACTACTTCGACAAGCTGGATGAAGACGGCAGGGACTCGTTGGACCGCATATTCGCCGCAACCGGCAAGATGGGAGGGCTAATCGACGATCTGCTGAATCTTTCGCGGCTGACCAGGGCCGAGATGACACGCACGCAGGTAAACATAAGCAGGATGGTCCGAAAGATAGCGGAGGCGAAGAAGAAATCTCAACCGGAGCGCGATGTCGAATTCGTTATCCAGGATCATCTGTCTGTTGAAGGCGACGGCCAATTGCTGAACGTAGCGCTTGAAAACCTGGTGGAAAACGCCTGGAAGTTCACCGGCAAGTCCATATCCGCGCAAATAGAATTCGGGACGGTAAACGAGGATGGAAAGCTTATCTATTTCATAAAAGACAACGGCATCGGGTTCGATATGGAATACGCGGGGAAGCTTTTTCAGCCGTTTCAGCGGGTGCATGCCATGAACGAATTCCCGGGCACCGGCATCGGGCTTGCCACGGTCAAACGCATTATTGAACGCCACGGAGGCCGGGTCTGGATAGAAGCTGAGGCAGGAAAAGGAACCACGGTATATTTTACGCTGTGACGGAAGGAAATAGATGGGTAAATACATCCTTTTGGTAGAGGACAATCCGGACGATGTGAAGCTTACCTTGAGGGCGCTCGCGAGGGAGAGGATCGCTAATAGCGTGCAGGTTGTATCGGACGGAGTTGAGGCGTGCGAGTACCTCTTTGCAACAGGTAAGTTCGCCGGCCGGGATATCGGCAATAAGCCGCAGGTAATCCTGCTGGATCTGAAGATGCCCAGAATGGACGGCCTGGAAGTGCTCAAGCGCATACGCGGTGATGAAAGGACGCAACTGCTGCCGGTGGTGGTCCTCACGACCTCCAGTGAAGACAGAGACCGCGTGGAAAGCTACAAGCTCGGCGCAAACAGCTATATACGCAAACCCGTCGATTTCGTGCAGTTTGCCGACGCAGTGAAACAATTGGGACTCTACTGGCTTGTGATGAATGAAGCTCCTTAAACAAGACCCTGCACAGGATCAAAGAGGAAACATGCTTCGCGTACTAATTGTCGAGGATTCCGAAGACGATGCCCTTTTGCTGTTGCGCGAACTGCGGCGAGGGGGATACGAACCGGTATACGAACGCGTCGAAACGCGGGAGTCGATGAAAAAGGCTCTGGAGAATGGAACATGGGACATCGTCGTCAGCGATTTCATCCTTCCCGGGTTCAGCGGGCTTGCCGCACTGGATGTTCTGAAGCAGTCCGGACTCGACCTGCCTTTTATAATAGTATCGGGTAAAATCGGCGAGAATACCGCTGTCGATGCGATGAAGGCCGGCGCACACGATTACATCATGAAGGAAAGTCTCAAAAGACTTCCCCCGGCCGTGAAACGCGAACTTCGCGAGGCGGAGACCCGGCGGGAACGCAAGGCGGCTGAGGAAAAACTCAAATCCTATACGGCCAGACTCGAGATAATAAACCAGGAGTTGCAGGAGTTTGCTTTTGCGGCTTCTCATGACCTGAGGGAACCGCTCCGCAAGATCCAGACATTTTGCGATATTATCAGCTCAAGATATGCCGGGGACCTCGACGATAAGGGGAGACTTTATTTCGGGAAAATGCAGGAGACGGCAAATCGTATGTCTTCCATGCTCGACTCCTTGCGCAATTACTCCGCAGCGGCCAATTGCACCAGTTTCAGCGCAACCGATCTGACGCTGCTGGCAAAGGAGGCGGCCTCGAACTTCGAGGGGATCATCAGAGAAACCGGCGCCGCCGTGGAGACCGAGGAGCTTCCGGTGGCGGAAGTGGACCCGGACCAGATAATCCGTCTTTTTCAAAACCTTATCGGCAATGCCTTGAAATACCGTGACGACAAGGCGCCAAAGGTCAGGATATACGCCGTCCAATCCGACTGTGATACCTTCGGTATATACGTTGAGGATAACGGAATAGGCTTTGACGAGTGCTACATCGACAAAATTTTTGCTCCTTTCCAGCGTCTACACGACAGAACCGGCGGCTATGAAGGAACCGGCATGGGGCTTGCCATGTGCAGGAAAATAGTCGAGCGCCATGGCGGGAGCATTACCGCCCGCAGCCAACCCGGAAAAGGTTCCGTATTCATAGTGAAGCTTCCCTGGAAACAACCGAAGAAGGATGAAGCTTCTATCTGCTCCGGGAAACAGGGGGTCCCGCCCAGAAGGGATTAACGCAACCGGTAACCCATAACCCATAACGAAGTGAGCATTTCGCTGAGGGTTATTCGTCCTATATGTCCTATTTGTCCTCCCTGCTTCCCGCTTCCTGCTTCCCGCTGTTCTAAGGCAAAGTTTTGGGATAAGATGTTATGTTTGAGTTTAGACCCTTACGTACGGGCGCAGTGTTGCTTCTCCATTTTGTAAGGGGGAATCGACGAGGGGGGTTTTAAAGGCTTATATTGCATTGGAAACTCATCGAGGAAAGAACAAACCGAATGCAGCATATTAGAAACTTCAGCATCATTGCTCATATCGATCATGGGAAATCCACCCTGGCCGACCGTCTGATTCAGCACGCGGGACTGATCGAGGCGCGGCAGTTTCGAGACCAGTTCCTTGACAATATGGACCTCGAAAGGGAAAGAGGAATTACGATCAAAAGCCAGACCGTAGTCCTTTCCTACAAGAGCAAATCGGGTGAGGTCTACCAGCTCAATCTTATCGATACCCCCGGTCACGCCGACTTCTCTTACGAAGTATCCCGTGCAATGGCTTCGTGCGAGGGTGTGCTGCTTCTCGTGGATGCATCCCAGGGGGTCCAGGCCCAGACCATAGCCAACCTGTACGCCGCCATGGAGCACAATCTCACGATTATTCCGGTCATCAACAAAATCGACCTGCCTTCAGCAGATATCGAGATGGTCAAAGAGCAGATAGAACACGACCTGGGGCTTGATCCGGACAACGCCATTTTGTGCTCGGCAAAGGAAGGCACTGGGATTGAAGATATTTTCGAAGCCATCGTAAGCCAAATACCGGCCCCTTCGGGGGATGCAGGCAAGCCTTTTACCGCGCTGATCTTCGATGCTCATTACGACCCCTATCGAGGCGCCATTGCGAGCTGCCGTGTTTTCGACGGGACGGTAAAGCCCGGAGACACCCTCCTGTTCATGTCCACCGGGGCGGCTCACAAGGTGGAAGAGGTGGGATTATTCCGTTTTAGCAGGGAGCCTCAAAAGGAGCTTTCAGCGGGTTCGGTGGGGTACGTGATCGCGGGAATAAAGACAGTGGCCGATATCAGGATCGGTGACACCATGACCCTGGAGTCAAATCCTGCATCATCTCCCCTGTCCGGGTTCAAAGATGTAAAGCCGGTTGTCTTTTCCTCAATCTATCCGATCTCTTCCGATGATTATCCCTCGCTTGTGGATTCCCTGGAAAAATACAAGCTCAACGATGCCGCGCTGGTTTATCAGAAAGACAGTTCCGCAGCGCTGGGCCAGGGTTTCCGCTGCGGCTTCCTCGGGCTTCTTCACCTGGAGATTGTCCAGGAACGGCTGGAGCGAGAGTTCGATCAGTCCATCATTATGACGGCGCCAAGCGTCCAGTACAAGTTTACGCTTTTGGACGGAACGACGCTCACAGTGGAAAACCCTCAATACTATCCGGACCCCACCAATATCAAAAGTTCGGCGGAACCCTTCATAAAGGCCACAATTATAATTCCCGAACGATACATGGGCACGGTGATGAAATTGTGCTTAGAGCGCCGGGGGAGCAATCCAAGGGTCGCATATCCAACGCCCGCCAGGGTTGAAATGACCTTCGACATGCCTCTTGCAGAAGTGGTCTTCGACTTTTACGATAGGCTGAAGTCGGTTACACAAGGGTACGGCTCCTTTGATTACGAACTTATCGAGTATCGGGAGGGCGATCTGGTAAAGCTGGATATCCTGGTCAACTCAGAAAGGGTCGACGCCCTCTCCCTGATCGTGCACCGGGACCGTGCGAGGGACTGGGGGGTCCAGGTCTGCGACCGCCTCAAGGAGGAAATCCCCAGGCACAACTTCAAAATTGCCATTCAGGGCGCTATCGGGGGCAAGATCATTTCCCGTTCCACGATTACACCTTTCCGAAAAGACGTCACAGCCAAATGCTACGGCGGAGACATCTCCCGGAAACGCAAGCTTTTAGAAAAGCAGAAAAAAGGAAAGGCAAGGATGAAAATGGTGGGGCAGGTTATGATTCCTCAGGGCGCATTTGTAGCCGTCCTGAAATCAAGGGATGATGACTAGCGGATAGATGTATGAGCAATGAGCAACGCCCCGGGCTTTATCTCCACGTCCCTTTCTGCCGCTCAAAATGCTTCTATTGCGACTTCTACTCGGTTGCATCCAGTGCCGCCATCCCAGCCTGGCTGCATGCCGTTCGAAGAGAAGTTCTCCTTTACAGGGAAAAATCCCACGACTTTGATTCCCTCTATCTGGGAGGAGGCACCCCTTCGATCCTGGAAGAAAGGGACCTCGCCGGCCTGATCGAGTGCATTCTCGAACATTTTACATTTTGCGCGGACACAGAGATGACCATGGAGGCCAATCCTGAAAGCCTGACCGAACATAAGCTCAGGTCGATTAAAAACCTGGGCGTAAATCGAATCAGTCTTGGAATTCAATCCCTGGATGACCGAGAACTCAAATACCTCGGAAGAATTCATAGCTCGAAGGACGCTCTGAACTCTCTGGCTATGGTCAGGTCCTGCGGGTTTGCCAATATTGGGGTGGACCTCATATACGGGTTTGAAATTCAGACCCTCCAGGGATGGAAAAAGACGCTGGACCGGATACTCGAATTCAGGCCGGAACACATTTCCTGCTACCAGATGAGCTTTGAAAGAGGCACTCCACTATGGAAAATGAGGCAGGCCGGCCGGGCCCGATCCGTTGGAGAACGGCTTGAAAGCGCATTTTTG
>OMOE01000070.1 GCA_900290365.1 Syntrophobacter sp. SbD1
GGTAATTCCGCACGTACGGATCTGCGCGGGGGGTGCCGGGCAACCGGCATTCCTACCGCGACCGGCATTCTTCGCCCCACCGCCTTTTCTTGCCGCCGCCGGAGGCAGCGGCGAACCCACTGGCAATGATTTTCCTTCGTGGTCTTCGTGTAGCCTTCGTAGTCTTCGTGACCAAAAGAGCACTCGATTCTAAAGTTCAAAATTGTTTTCGATATGCTCGGTCTATTTTGAGTCCATCTATGTCGGTTGTCTTTTCGCCCCTGGCTGATTTGACTTTGTCAATGCTCCTCATTACAAGAGCGCGTTTGCTTGCGTAAGCCAGGGCGGTATGTTCGGTGATCTGCCCCTGTTCATAGAGCCGTGAGATGCTGGCGTCGAAAGTGGTCCATCCAAAAGGTTCGGCCTGCTCCATCATCTCGTAGAAGGTCTTTCCCTCGGCCTCGCCGTGAACGATGGCCTCCTGGACCCTGAGGCTGTTGCCCATGATTTCGAAGGCGGCGACGCGGCCGCCGCCGACTTTGGGCAGGAGTCTCTGCGAAACTATCCATTTCATCGTATCGGCCAAACGAATCCGCACGAGCCGTTCCTCTTCGAGGTCGAACATACCGATGATGCGGTTTATACTCTGGCCCGCATCGATCGTGTGCAAAGTGCTTAAAACCAGGTGGCCGGTCTCGGCGGCGCTCAGTCCGATCTCCACAGTCTCGCGGTCCCGCATTTCACCGACCAGTATTACTTTTGGCGCCTGGCGCAGCGCGGCCCGAAGCCCGTTTGGAAACGAATCGAAATCCAGGCCCAGTTCGCGCTGGTTGAAAGTTGCCTTTTGCTGCGGATGGACGAATTCAACCGGGTCTTCCAAAGTTACCACATGATAAGGGTGGCGGGCGTTGATTTGGTTCAAGACGCTTGCAAGGGTCGTTGATTTGCCGCTGCCGGTGGCCCCGGTTACGAAGGCCATTCCAAACTTTTCATCGGCTATCTGCTCCAGGACTGGAGGCAGTCCCAGATCATCCATGGTAGGGATCCTGGTCGGGAGCTGCCTCATGGCGATCGAGTATGTGCCGCGCTGAGAAAAAATATTTACGCGGAACCGCGCCCGGCCCGGAAGGTGGTAGGAAATATCGCACGATCCCATATTGAGGAGATGTTGGACAGCCCGGCGGTCACTGCCGATAAGATTCAGGGCTAAGGTTTCCGTATGAAAGGGCGCCAGCGTCTGGATGCCAAAGCCTGTGCCTGCAGGTTTGAGCAGGCCGTCAACCTCGGCCTGCGGGGGCTTTCCCACTGTGAAATTGATATCGGATGCTGTGGGGTTTTCATCCAGGATATCGAAAAGAAATGAATCAAGCTCAGCCCGTCTCATAAGAGTCCTTGAGTTTTCAGTCTTGGGTTTTCAGTTTTCAGTAAACTTACATTGAAACCATCTGTGTCATCTGTGTCATCTGTGGATAAAACCAGCTTTTCGCAGCAGTTCAAAAGTTGCAATGTTTCCCTTATTTTTTTAATCCTGTAAATCCTGTTAATCCTGTCTAAGTCTGCGGTTAGTCTTTTGGTTGCCCCTCACCCCTCACACCTCGGTGAAATCCGGGGGAGACTCGGTCAAGTTGCCCCGGAATTTCTCTTTGTCCACGCACTTCATGTAGGCCTCGGTGGGGCTGATTCTGCCTGCTCTAAGATGAGTGGATATCGCGTCGTCGAGGGTCTGCATTCCGTATTTCTTTCCGGTCTGAAGCACCGATGCGATCTGATGGGTTTTTGATTCTCGAATCATCGCCCGCACCGCCTGGGTCGCTATAAGTATCTCCAATACCGCAATGCGCCCCTTTAGATCGATGCGTTTGAAAAGGGCCTGGGAAATTACTGCCCGGATGCCGTCTGCCAGTGTCGAGCGAATCTGCGCCTGTTCGCCCACCGGGAACACCTCGATTATGCGGTCGATAGTCTTTGCCGCGCTTTGCGTGTGGAGCGTGGAGAAAACAAGGTGGCCGGTCGCGGCCGCCTCGATGGCAAGGCGCATTGTTTCCAGGTCACGCATTTCGCCCACCAGGATTATGTCGGGGTCCTCACGCAAAGAGGCCCTCAGCGCGGCTGAAAAAGTTCGCGTATGAGTGCCGACCTCCCGGTGATTTATCAGGCAATTCTTGCTTGTATGGACAAACTCTATGGGGTCCTCGACGGTGATTATATGGTCTCGCCGCTTGCGGTTCGCCTCGTCGATTATTGCCGCCAGCGTCGTGGACTTGCCGCTTCCGGTCGGGCCCGTCACGATAACGATCCCTCGAGGCAGAAGGGCCAGCCGGCTTACGACCGGAGGCAGGCCAAGCTGTTCGACGGATAGAATTTCGCTCGGAATCTCGCGAAACACCGCGCCGATCCCGTTTTTTTGAACGAAATAATTTGCCCTGTATCGGGCAAGTCCCGCGATTTCGTATGAAAAATCCAGGTCCCCGGTTTCTTCGAATACCTTGATTTTATCTTCCGGGGTGATTTCGTAGAGCATCGAACGCAGTTCGTTATCGTCAAGGACCTTGTACTTTACACGCTCCAGGTCGCCTCGAATCCTCAAAACCGGCTGCTGGCACGAGACAAGATGGAGGTCGGATGCCTTTTGTTCGTTCATCAGCTTGAAAAAAGCATCTATCTTAGCCATGGGGCCTCACTTCGTTCGGGGCTCGCGGGTCTTGGGTCACGGGTCTTAGGTCAAAAACCTGACTCATGCCGGCCAGGCCGCCACCACCATTATTGGGAAAAACATTAAGCAACAATTGTGCCCGGAAATAAGCGCGGTTATCAAAAACTCAATTAGGCGCTCAAATTCAAAGTTCGTCCTTTTTTCGGCAAAAAATCTTCGTGACCGTCTCCACGCTCTCAGCCATCTCTGCGGTGAGACAGTATTTGTAAACGAAAGGCAAAAGCTAAAGTCTTTTCACCGCCGAGAGCGCGGAGAGTTCCCGGAATTTCAAGAAAGTGCAATCTCTGCGCTCTCTGCGTCTCGGCGGTGAATCTTTTTGGTTCCGGCATATAAATATCGACTATTCCGTCCAAAAGCTTTAATGCGGAAACCCGCTCATATCCTCTTGAGGCCGGCCCGCTCCAATGCGCGTCGCTTTAACATTGCGATATTAAAAGATATCTTGACTTACAAGTTCTTGTTTCTTACCGTATTTAAAGGAAGTCCGAATTGCAAGTGGGCCGAACTTCCGGAAGATCAGCAGAGGGTATAGTCTCCTTGCGGTCGTATAGAAGATGCGAGGCAAAGACGCTGGAACAGCGAATATCGGCTCTTTCAGCTCAATTTGATTGCCGCGCGGCCCGAAAGCCGGTCTTCAAAAATAAAAAATAGACTCAAACCTGAAAAATGGTTCATGACGGATTGCGGGGGTCATAAAAGGCCCCCGTTTTTTTGACGGATCACGGAGAACAATTATCCACAGATGGCACAGATAGGCGCAGATAAAAGCTGAAAAGATCTTTTAAGCCGGAAGGCGTTTAGCCCAAATCTGCGACATCTGCGACATCTGTGGATAAAATTGACTTACCTAACCCAGTCAAGCCGGAACCAAAAAGATTCACCGCAGAGACGCAGAGAGCGCAGAGGAAAGAAATTTAACCGAAAACATCAGTTATGTTTTCTCAGCGATCTCTGCCACCTCTCAAGATCGACCGTGCGTCCTCACAAAAGATCGGACGCCGAACTATAAGCTTCTAACGTGGGTTCGAACGTTTAACGCGGAACCCGAACAGAGTGAGGGCTCGCCTCTCGTGCAAACCACCGGATTTTAGGAGTTGTCGATCGGTCAGTGCTTTAAAATTCCGCTGCACAGGGGCAAAGTGCGTAAGGACCTCTTCGCTTTTGT
>OMOE01000095.1 GCA_900290365.1 Syntrophobacter sp. SbD1
CATTCCCGGGTTTTACACCTGCTTTTTCGATTGAGGACAGATACTTGGCGCTTGTTCCGAAAATGGTGACCTTTTCGTCCTGTGCAAGCTGCAATAGAGCCTCAGGACCAGGATAGAAAGGAGATCCGTCGTAAAGAAGCACTCTAGCTCCCAGCGCAAGCGAACTGACGAGCCAGTTCCACATCATCCAGCCGCAGGTCGTGTAATAGAAAAGGGTGTCTTCCCGCTTCACGTCCGTGTGAAGCTTCAATTCCTTCAAGTGCTGGACAAGCGTTCCGGCTGCCCCATGCACTATGCACTTGGGAACGCCCGTCGTCCCGGAGGAGTACATTATGTAAAGAGGATGGTTCGCGGGGAGCTGCTCGAATACCAATTCGGGAGCGTCTCCCCCGTAGAGAAAATCCTCAAACAGGACCCCTTCTAGAACTAGTGATATGTCAGGCTCGGAATCCGTGTAAGGCACAACGATAATGTATTCGACCGTGGGCAATTCTCTTGCGATTTCCCCAATTAATGCGAGTGAATCGAACTTTTTGCCGCCGTAACTATATCCATTGGCTGTAAAAAGGACCCTGGGACCGATCTGTCCAAACCTGTCGAGTAAACCCCCTGCGCCAAAGTCCGGGGAGCAGGATGACCATATCGCACCGACGCTGGCTGAAGCCAGCATGGCGATAACGGTTTCAATCATGTTGGGCATAAAACCAGCGATGCGGTCGCCCGGCTTGATTCCAATATCGCGCAAAGAACGGGCAAGGCGTGCGACCCGATCATAAAGCTCCGCATAAGTGATGCTGACTGTTTGCCCGGCTTCTCCTTTAAAAGTCAATGCGATCCGATCATCCCGGTACCTGAGCAGGTTTTCGGCAAAGTTAAGCTGTGCTCCTTCAAACCACTTGGCTCCGGGTAATTTGGAGGCATCGTCGACGACACGGTCAAAGGGCCTGCTGTGAATTACACCCGCATAGTCCCAGACGGCCTCCCAGAAACGGGGGATTTCGGTTACCGACCATCTGTAAAGGTCGCCATAGCTGGAAATCGATGTGCCATAGCGCTCATTAACATACCGGATGAACCGATACATATTGGTGTTCTTCGCACGTTCTTCCGTGGGTTCCCAAAGCAATCTACTCATGCATTCAATCCTCGCGCAAGTGGACCTCTGTTCAGTACCTTCAGTCTTTTCAGGCGATCAGAGTTGCCTGTTCTTTGAAAATTCTATCCTCTATTCATAAAACTCC
This sequence comes from Syntrophobacter sp. SbD1, assembly GCA_900290365.1. Taxonomy (GTDB): domain Bacteria; phylum Desulfobacterota; class Syntrophobacteria; order Syntrophobacterales; family Syntrophobacteraceae; genus SbD1. The sequence continues at coordinate 1,242 of OMOE01000095.1, forward strand.
GGCGCCTTCTTGTACGTCGGCCATAAATCAGGATCGTGGCCGATCAGTATTGTCGCTCCTGTGGCCTTCAAATGCCTTATCATCTCGATCGATTTCCTCGTTTCCTCCAAGCTCCAGACTACCCCCGGCATTACTTCCTCCTCAAGATTCTCAGTGGTGTAGCAGGCATCCCCGGTCAGCAGAACACGCCCCGATTTAGGCAGATTGAGCAACAGGGTCTGGTGCCCCGGGGAGTGCCCTGGTGTAAACAATATCTGAACCGAACCGTCGCCGAATACGTCGAATGGATTCTGGTTCCAACCTTCAATATACCGGTATTTTATATGTGCATGGTCGAAGTCACCCCTCATATAAATAAATTTCATGCTCGGATCGGCAGTATAAGCCCACTCCATCTCTTTTCGCTGCACTAAAACGGTCGCCTTGGGGAAGTCCATCACTCCGCCTGTGTGGTCCAAGTGCAAATGGGACTGTACCACATAGCTGATATCCTCCGGTTTTATTCCCAACTTGGCCAAATGATTCACACAATACTCTTCCTTCTTCAAGGCAGGCTTTGTAAAATCCACTAATGCATCGCCCCAGTACCTACGGGCGTCTGTCACCAGTTCTTTAGGCATGCCCGTGTCATACAACAGATTGCCTTTCGGGTGCTGTATCAGGAAGAAGGGAATGGGTATCGTCAACATAGTACCCATGCCACGACCCGCAGTTAGCATTGACTTATCCATTACTAAATGTCCACTTTCGAAACAATATAGTTTCATAACTCAGCAACCTCCAACTAGTTTAAATTTATTGCCTTCGCTCACTCCAGTGCTTCGTGCCTACCGCACCGCGTCTTATCTATATCGAAGATATATTGAATGCGTCACCATATGATCCAAAAGACGTCCAACCGCCATCCACCGGTAGATTAGCCCCGTTTATGTAGCTTGCTGCATCGGAAAGAAGGAAAACCACCACTTTCGCTATCTCTTCTGGATATCCTAACCTCCCCATAGGAATACGTCTAATAATGACTTCATCATTTATTTTGCCCTTAGTTATTGCATCTTCCACCAATGGGGTAAGTATATAGCCTGGTGAAACGGCGTTTACATTTATGTTATAGCGTGCCCACTCTATGGCAAGTGTCTTAGTAAGCATGATTATTCCTGCTTTAGCAGGACCATAAGCGGTTCTCATTGGGGCGCCAGCCATGCCGACAACGGATGATATATTAACTATCTTACCATACATTTTATCAACCATATATCTTCCTACAGTTTTTGTACAAATATAACAACCGCGAAGATGAATGTCAATTACCCGCTGCCATCGATCCACGTTTTGCTCTACTGTTGGAACGAATTGATCCACTACCCCCGCGTTATTTACTAAGAGATCAATTCGCCCAAATACGTTAATCGCCTTTTCTGCCATACTGTTTACTTCATTTTCATTACTTAAATCTGCTATAATAGGTAGGCCTTGTCGCCCTAGGCCATTAACATCATTCGCTGTTGCACTCGCCAAGTCAATGTTTATGTCGTTTACGATTACATCGGCTCCATTTTTTGCTAAACATATAGCAATAGATTTTCCAATGCCGCTCCCCGCGCCTGTTACTAGGGCTACTTTATTTTCGAAGCTGCAAAATGTCATAAATCAGTAAGCTCCCCTTAGTTGCAATCCACTACTGTCTTATTAAACTAAGCCAAGTAGTAACTATCCATTCTAAGGTATTTTTTCTTGGATCTTGACATGTTACTTTAAGAAGGCTTTATACGGTCATCCAAATTCCTCCATTAATATCGAGCACACAGCCTGTGATAAGGTTGGACATGTCCGAAGCCAGGAATACAATCGGTTCGGCGATGTCTTCGACACGTCCAAAACGCCCTATGGGAGCCACACTCTCCGGGTAAGGAACACCTAATGTCATAGGTGTCCAAACGACCCCGGGGGCAACGGCATTTACCAGAATCCCGTCAGGGGCGCCATGTTTCGCGCACCACTTGACAAACCCGCCTATTGCTGCCTTGGCCGACACGTAGTGAGGTCCCGATAGTCCCCCGCCTATCCTCGCAGCCGTTGAACTGATGCAGATAACCTTTCCGCTTTTCTGTTGTTTCATGGTGTTCCACACAGCTTTGGTACTCAGGAAGGTACCCGTGAGATCCACATTTATGACCCTATTCCATTCCTCCAGGGACAGCTTTTCAATGGGAGTGAGTTCTATTATCCCCGCACAGGTTAAAAGTATGTCAATTCGACCATACTTTTGGAACGTAGAATTCGCCTGGTTGTTACAATCTTCTTCCCTCGTAACGTCAGTTTTCACATAAATAAAATCTGCGCCAATACTTTTTAAACCTTCAATAGTCTCTTCGCAGTTATCAATATCAGATATGGAAACTTTCGCTCCTGCCCGAGCCAAAGCATAACTTGATGCCTGACCAATACCTCCTCCCGCTCCTGTAATGATTGCGACCCTTCCCTGCAGCTTTATCGGTCCACTAAGCGGCACATTACAGCCCTCTGGAATTTGAGGAAGACTTTCTTTCCAGCTTTCTATGTTCGGCATGTTCTATTCTCTCTCCGGTTAACTAAGATTTTTATTCCATTTCTTGTAAGGTTGTAGTTGCGCCCCTGCAAAAGTGAGCAGAGGCGCAACCGCTAAGCACCGGTCAAATGCCCTCATCTGCCGCCAAGCGGGTAGGGATTTCCAAGAGGAACCACCAGGCGGACGGCATAATAGTCCCCTCCTACGTCATTTTTCGTCTCCAGCGCAAAATTATAGATAAACATCAGACTGCAGGGGCCGAAGTTGTAACCAATCATCGGTCCAGCCGCGTAATTCTCAAACCGGGTGTTTGGTTGGCTTCCGTAGGAAGATGTGCCGGTAAGGGGGTTAATCACTGCGAATTTATCATTTTGAACCTGGGTAGTGCTTTGGGCGCCAAGCCCGAACGTCCATCTGCCACAGGTATAGCTAACAGTGTAGTCACCGAAAAACTGGTCACCGCTTTGGTAGTTGGTATCATTGTCTTTAGTATACCAGGTATAGATCAAGTCGGCACTGATGTTCCAACCTTGGTGCAGCCAGGATATCCCGAGGTGAGGCGCAAAAGCCCACGAATCATTGCTGGACCATAGATAAAGGTTGCCGTCACTTTTGCTTGTACTCGTGAAAACCTTGGTCAATCCGGGCAAATCTATCCCGGCAACTTTCGTATTGCTGGCCACACTATCTCCAGGCGAAGTTGTTCCATCGTTAGCGCCGATCGAAAGAGCAGTCTTGACGTGGAAATCACAGGGCAAATGCCACCCCAGGATGATCGGAACGAAAGTTGTATTGCTCGCACCCGTCTGAGCGGAACCAAACTCACTGTTTGTCCCTAAAGGATTTATACCTGTCAACCCGGTTTGAACTCTAGTTGATACGTAGTCTACCGGCTCAGATATTGCAGCGCCGTAGTCTCCACCCAGAAATTTACACCCGGACGACCAGAAAAGTACGGGAACATCGATCCAGGCGAAAATCTTTGTGTTGGAGTTTGCCTCAGCGGCGTGGTACGCCCCTGCTGCATCGGTGACGCCATAATCATGGAATGATGGAGCGAAAATTAAAGTGTTAATAAGATAAAGTCCGGGAGGCGCAAGTACACCTGCGGCAAGCCCTTCATTCACACCGCGCAGGTGATAATCCCAAAGCTCCACCGCAAAGGCAGGCTTAACCGTCATCCCCATCGCTATAGACAAACATATCGCTAACAGAAACCTCCTCATTTGTTTCCCCCTCGAATTTCAAAAAGTTGGATCTCTACAAAACAGAAGCCAATAGATCAATTCCAGCCCGCCGGTTCTGCTTTGCACCAGCATTCCTGATTGTTTGAACTGGATTTGGGGCAGTCCTTGCGTCTTTTGCCCCAAATCCTGTTCATTGATACCTGATCAAAGTTTTGCCAGATCTTCGGCGATAGCTTCGATGATCTGCGGAGTGAGTTTTCCTCCCGAAAAGGGAATGATTTGACTCAGGGTCATGTTCATGGCCATACTCATCCGGGGGTCGTCCGTCAAACCAGGACAGTGCTTTGCGACAACCTCTTTGCTGCGTTCATCCCCCAATAATGCGGAGATCTTCGATTCAACCGTAAGTTCCATCTTCCCTATCCTCTTTCATCGTTAGCAGTTAGATTATAAATTGTTGATTATCCGTGTTATAATCCGCCTCCTTTCAATTCAAAAATATCCTTCCATTCTCTATCAATGAGAACCAGCCCTGACCGAATGGATTAGATTTGTGGCAATCCCTGCGCTTTTTGCTTAAATTTATTGATTTTCTTTTCCATCTCCGGAGTATCGAGCCAAAGCTCCGGGTAAAGCTTCTCCCTGCCCGCTGTGGGATTCATCGTGCATTCTGCCCAGTGAGATATGATCAGGTTCATATAGCAGCGCTGGCATCTGATGCACTTGACGATGTCATTCACGCGGCCTTCCTTGACCTTACTGGGCCAAAACGGGTCGGCGATTGCCTGGCGGCCAAGGGAAATAATATCGGTATGTCCTGATTTGACTGCATTCTCGGCAACTTCGGGAGTGACAAAGTTGGGCGTGATGACCGGAAGGCCGCTGGAAGCCTCCTTGAAGCCTGGGGCCCATCTTGTGAATTCATCTTCACCGTCCGGAGCAAAGGCCGCACCAGGATTTTCATAGCATCCCTGCGAAATATTGAAGAAATTTGCCCCGGCGTCCCGGCACCATGAAACCACTTGTTTGATTTCTTCATGGCCAATGCCTCCCGGCATCAGCTCATCGCCGGAGAGCCTGACTCCGAAAGCCTTGTCCGGTCCGATTTTCATCCTGGTCTTTTCCACGATGTTCAGGAGAAATCTGGCTCGGTTCTCGAGGCTGCCGCCATATTGGTCAGTACGCTGGTTTGACCGTGGTGATAAGAATGAATGGATTAGATATCCATGCGGCGCATGAACCTCTACGCCGTCATACTCCAACTGGAAGGCAGCAGCGGCCTGAAGAGCAAACCTGTCCTCCAGATCGACGATTTCCGGAACAGTCAGCTCGCGAGGGGTATCTCCAAAGACGACATGGAGGAGTTCAGGCATTTCTTTTGCCATCATCTCTTTATTCATATGCCTGAAAAGATTGTACTCCTCATCGCTCATATTCCTGATTAAAGCAAAATCAGGCATTCCAGGGTTGAGCCTCTTGAATTGTTTCTCCCAGCCTTTGTTGAAATTGCGCATATCTATTTCCAAAGGGATGGCGGATGGGCCGCCCGCGAGACAGTCCGGTGTTTCCACATGCGGGTGCCCCTGCCGTCCCCATCCGGGACTGAGCTGCATGAATATCTTGCAGCCTTTGTATTGATGCACCAGTTTGACTGTTTCACTGTGGAATCGATAGTAACGGTAGTCGGTAAACAAGGACGGATTCAGCACTTCCGATCCGTTCCAGGGATGCGGATTCATCACGTTGCATTCAGTGATGATCAATCCGAAACCTCCCCTGGCCCGCATTGCATACCATGCTAAGTTGGCATCACCATGGTACCCGTTTGGTCCCGTCAATCCGGGATTCATTGGGGCCATGGCAATGCGGTTCTTTATCTGTACATTCCCGATCTCGATAGGTTCAAACAGGGCGTCGAAGCTCATTTTTTCTCTCCTTAAAGTCGAACCGGGGGATTGCCCCGGTTGATTAAATGACCGTTGGTTACTCTACTCTTCTTTTTGAGGTATCTATCCCCAGAAGCCGGCCAAGATTGCCGCCGAAAATCTTTGTCCGATCCTCGTCGGTTATGGCTGGATAGCCGTAGCCTTTCTGCATATCCTCCGGAATCTGGAAGTCCCTCAGGCCCATGACGGCGCCCCTGACCTGGACCCCGTATCCGGCGTAATCGGTGCCCCAGATGATCTTTTCCGGTCCAACCCACCGCAGGGCTTCGCCGATAATCTTGGCGAACTTCCTGGGAGCGCCGATTGCCCAGGGGACCAGCAGGCTCAAGCACACGTAGACGTTGGGATGGCCCATGGCAATCATGTTGAGATCGTCGCAATGGGGATAGCCCATGTGAAAGGCGTTTAATTTAAGTTCTGGAAAATCTCTCGCGACATCATCCAGATAGATGGGCAGCGCGTACTTGCTTTTGCCGGGAGGGACCCAGCAAAAACCCGTATGAATATCGAGCACGATTCCCAGTTCTTCAGCCCTGGCGTAAAAAGGCCAAAGTTCCGGATCGTTGATATAGGTGTCCTCAGGCGGGTAGAACTTAAAGAGCCGGGCCCCTTTTTCCTTGACCCAGTACTCCAGTTCCCAAATCGTATTTTTCACGCCCTTGTGCTTTATCGGCGATAGGTTGGGCTGGTACATGAATCGATCGGGGTTGGCCTCAACGATTTGCGCCATCTCTCCGTTAGTGCACCAACGAGTGGTGTAGCCGGTGGTGTCCATCATGGACTCGGGCAAAAGACAGGCGATGTCTACTCCATACTTGTCCATAGCTGCAAGCAGTTTCGCCGGGTCCTTGCTTTTCTCCATTTCCCAAGGCTCCAAACCAGCGAAAGATTCCGGTGGCATGCCTGAGAGCAAAGGACGACGAATGCTATCTATGGCCCTCCACCACATCTTGACACCCGGGAAATGGCTCACCTGATCCATGTCGCCGATCAAATGAGGCTCCGGGTCGATTTTAAAGAAAGAATCTTTTTCGAATTCCACACTCATAAATGCATCTCCTTTCGATTCGGACTATGCCGAGAGGCTTTCCCGGCGTTTCCAGCAATGCATCCATACCTTTACGACCTCTCACATCCCTTCCTTTCCCGGATCGAGTCTGCCGGCCAGGAGCAAGCAGCCCACCGTGAATTCGAGTAAACGGAATGACTCGTCAGGATCTCACGAAGAGTTTTCTAAACTCCGCCAGGTTTTGTGAGGTATCGGCTGAGCATCTGATTGAGGAGGAACAGATGAACGGGAACTGAACTGTCCACACTAATAGGCACAGGAAACAGCTGATTTGTAACCTCTCGGTCCCAAGCTAATTGATCGTGCGGTCATACCCTTGCCAGAACGTCTTCTTGATGTCCTTGCGAAGGATCTTGCCCACGGGAGTAGTTGGCAAGGTGTCCCAGACTTCTATTGCCTTTGGACACTTGTAGCCTGCCAGCTTGCTCTTGCAATGGGCGATCAACTCCTCTTCTTCAACCTTCTGGTCCGGCCGGAGCACCACCACTGCCTGAACACGCTCGCCCCATTTTTCATCCGGAGCAGACACAACCGCGGCCATGGCTATTGCGGGATGCTGGTAGAGAACGTCCTCCACTTCTTTGGGATAGACGTTCTCCCCGCCGGTGACGATCATGTCGGCCTTGCGGTCGACAAGAAAGAGGTATCCCTCCTCATCCATGTAACCCATGTCACCCGTGTGATACCAACCGCCTCGCAATGCGACGGCGGTTAGTTCAGGGTTTTTCCAGTAACCCTTCATGACGCACTTTCCGCGAATCACTATTTCCCCTATTTCGCCTGGCCGGAGCATCTGGTCATCCATGCCTGTTAGCGCCACGTCCACTCCGGGAGCCGCCTTACCCGCGCTGGCAAGAAGGTGAGAGCGGTTGCCGCCCGGTTCATGGTCTTCCATGGATAAAATGGTGCCCCCAATGCATTCAGTCATTCCGTAGGCCTGCATGAATATGGGCCCAAACCGCTCGATGCATTTCTTGAGCAGTTCCGGGGGAAATGGGCTTCCGGCGTAAGATATGATTCTCAAGCTGGACAGATCATAGGCGTCCGGATCGGCCAACTGGAGCATCCAGTTGTAAAGCGTAGGAACAGCGTTTATGTGTGTACATTTTTCGTCTTGAATTAACTTAAGAACGGCGTTCACCTGGGGCCTTCTCACGATGACCACCTTGCCCCCGACCAGCAAAACCGCAAAAGCGGGCCAGAATGAAACATGGAACAGCGGCAGGATAAAACACGTGGTGTCCTGTTTGGTGAAAGAGAAGCTCAATGCGGCTCCGATGAATCCGCTCATCAGCGCCCTGTGGGACATCATGACCCCTTTAGGAAGTCCGGTGGTGCCGCCGGTATACATCAGGATCGCCATATCTTCTTCCATGGTGTCGCAGTCGGGCTCATCAGCCGATGCCCCGGCAAGCAGGTCTTCGTAGAAGTCAAAGCCGGCAGTCCTGTTGTCCATGGCTATCCATTTCCTGATATGGGGAAGACTGCCTGCCATTTGCACGGCTGGTTCTTCATATCCGTCGCCGGCAAAGAGTACGGTGGATTCAGAATCATTGACGATCTGGATAATCTCGGGACCGGCCAGTCGGAAGTTGAGAGGGGTGACGCTGATGCCGAGCTTGCTTGCTGCAAAGTAGATTTCAAGGTACTTGTAAGTGTTCTCGGAAAGGACCGCCAGGCGGTCTTCCCTGCCGATATCGAGAGCTTTAAGAGCATTGCAGAGCCGATTGACGCGCTCGTTCAACTCCAGGTAAGTCAGCGACTTTCCTTCGAAGACGACAGAGGTTCGACTGGGGAAACTCCGGGCTGAACATCGAAGAATATCACCCAAGGTGTACATTCGATAACTCCTTTCACCAGCTCTTTGGGTAGCCCATGAACTGCATGATCATATTCTTCGCCATCTCATCCGAGATTGGCGAGAAAACCATCTGCTTGTAATCCCTGAAGTATCGCTGCATGTCGTACTCCATGGTGTAGCCATATCCCCCGAGAATTTCCATGCCCCAGGTGACCGCCTTCTCAGAGGCGCGCGCCGCGACAATTTTTGCCATGCAAGCCTCTATGTGCATGGGTTTCCCCTGGTCGGCGAGCCAGGCGCACTTGTAGACCAGGTTTCGCGCATTTTCGATTTCGATGGCGATATCGGCCAGGTAATGCTGAAGTATTTGAAAGCGGGCGATGGGGCCTCCAAAGGCATTCCGCTCCCTGGCGTATTCAAAGGCATCCGCGAAGGCAGCCTTTGCAACTCCAAGGCTCAGAACCGCCGTGCCTATACGCTCGGGGTTGAGGACGTTGAGCAGCCCCCCCCACCCCTCGTTTAGCGTGCCGAGCAGGTTTTCTTTGGGAATGCACACGTCATCATAGTAGACAAAGTTTGCCCCGCAGGCGTGGCAGCCCAGTTTGGGAATTAAGCGGGTTTCCAGCCCTGGAGTTTTTCGTGGGACGATAAAGACGCTCAGTCCTTGGGACCGCTTCGCTTCGGGATCGGTGATAGCGACAGTTATGATGTAGTCGGCCACATGAGCGCCGGTTATGAAGATCTTCCGGCCGTTTAAAAGCCAGTGGCCGCCCTTGTCTTCCGCCCTGGTCCGTATTGCGCCCAGAATGTCCGTTCCCCCCTCCGGCTCTGTCAACGCCATGGCCCATTTTTCCTGGCCCGCTGCAATACGCGGCAGGTGCTGCTCCTTTTGCTCCGCCGTTCCAAGGTGCAAAACGGGAGTTGCCCCAAACCCCAGGGTTGCCCCCACACACAAGGCAGCTGAGGCAGAAGCGGTGGCCAACTCCTCCATTACGATCATTTGATCGATGTAGCCCTGCCCGAGTCCCCCAAACTCCTCAGGGATGCACAGGCCGAATATCCCGAGATCTACCAATCCCTTCCATATTTCATCCGGTAAGAAGTCGCAGTTTTGATCCATCCAACGCACTTTATCTTTGGCCAGTTCCTTGCGGCAGAACTTCTGGATGGTGCTACGGAGCATTTCCTGTTCTTCGCTAAAATTGAAATCCATTCCGGTCTCCCTTTAACTCTTCACATTCTTGCGGAATTGATCCATCATGGCCTGAATGTCCGGCGCGTAGGTCAGCCACTGGATGCCGTTGCGCTCAACAGCCAGAGCTGTATCTATGCTGCCCCCGTCGGCAGATTTCGCCATGATTTCCTTGCCCATCCGCAAGGCTATCGGTTTTTTCGCAGCGAGCAGGGCAACAGCCTTTTCGAACTGTTCTTCGAATTCTTCATCTTTGAAAACGCGTGATAGCAAACCCATTTCGAACATCTCTCGGGCCGTGTAGTCTTTGCGGCCGCTGTAGATGATCTCCCTGGCCCTGAAGACTGGCATGCTCCGAACGATTCTGGCCGTTCCGCCCCACCCGGGAAGAATGCCCATATTTATTTCCGTAAATCCCATCCTGGCGGATTCCTTTGCATAGAGCAGATCACAGCACAGGGCGAGTTCAAGCCCGCCGGCCAGGCAGTACCCATCGATCTTAGCTATGACTACCTTTTCGCAGTCCGTGATCGCCTTCTGAACATCGAGGCCTTCATGAGCGAGCCAGTTGAGGCTCGTCTGATGCTCGGCAAGCGATGGAAAAACATCCAGATCGCCGCCCGAGCAGAAGGACCCACCTGCCCCCGCCAGGACTACGACGCCAACGTTTCTGTCTTCCCTGACCCTTCGGAAGGCATCCCGCAGCTCCAATGCCATTCGCCTGTTGATGGAATTCCTTTTCTCCGGCCGGTTCAAAGTGATGCGGCATACGGCGCCATTGGTCCCGCCGGTTTCGTAGAGAATCGTGTGGTAATCGTCGGGACTCATGAAAAGAGCCGGCTCGGAAGCCTTCCCGGTCTGATCGCCATCCGTTGCTGTGATTCTGAGGCTTTCATCCGCGGGCCTGAATAGGGGCAGGGCGTGCCGATCCGTAATGTCATCGAAAACAACCTCGACCTCCATCCCGATCTGGACCAGTTCCGGGTCGCACTCGACGATCCTGGTCATCATCCGAACTGACTCTTCGAGTTCGACCATAGCCAACACGTAAGGGAGGTCGGGTACGAACTTGGCCTCGACCATGTCCCTGACAATGGTAAAGGTGTACACTTTGCCCCTGCCGGCAGCTTCCTGCCACCCCAGGTCAGATGACCAGCACTCCGGGCAACGTTTCCTGGGATAGAAGATTAAACTTTCGCATGCGCTGCATTTCTGGATCAGAAGGCTGTGGTTTTTTGTCGACTTCCAGAACGCCTCAGTCCAGGGCTGAACAACCGGAATCGGTTTGATGTATTGCTGTGTCATATTAGTTCCTTCCCCCATACTGTGGCGATGTTGTTCATTCCCGAGCCCCCGGATGTATTCTGAAAAACGAATCTGGCTCCCTGTACCTGGCGTGCGTCTGCTTTGCCCATGAGCTGGCGCGCGGTATCGACATAGGTCGCGGTGCTCACGCCCGAGCCCGTATGCCCCCGCCCGATGGCATCGCCGATGGTGGACCAGGGCATTTTCCCGCCAGGCCAGGTGCTTCCGTCGACAAATGATTTGCACCCCTGGCCCGGTTCACAGAGTCCCAGGGATTCCATCATGAGAGGATGCCCCACCGGATAGGCCAGATAGATGTTCCAAATGTCGATATCATCTTTAGTGATGTGCGCTTCGGAAAGTGCCTTGGCCGCAGACTCTGTGAAGCCGCGGGTCATCATGCCGTTGTCTCTAAGTACGGGACACGCCGTAAAGAAGGCGGCGCCTTCGCCAAGCTTATAGACAGGCGTTTGGGTCACTTTGGGCGCCAGCTCAGCCGAAGTGACCACCATGGCTGCGCCCCCATCGGCCAGAATGTTGCATTCCCTTTTGTGAAGCGGGTCCGCGACCATGGGTGAGGAGAGTATTTCTTCTACGGAAGGGACTTTTTTGTTGAAGAATATCGAGTTTGGGTCGAGCGCGGCCCACTTGCGCATCGAAACCACAATCGAGGCCATTTCCTCCGGCGTGGCGCCGGATTCATGCATGTAGCGCCTGGTAAGCATGCCGATTATGGCATTGTAGGTAGTTCCGAAAGGGTACTCCCATTGGAGGTCCATTCCGGCTTGAGCGAAAAAATTGATCAGTTCATCCATTGGGATACAGGAGTGAACGGTAACGTGGGGGATGAGCACCGCCCTGGCCGCCCCGCTCGCGATCAGTTGCTCGGCCAGACGTATGCAGTTGGAAGTGGATGCGCCTCCCGCATTACAGATACATACGTCTTTGCAGCCCTTCAACCCCAACTCTTCGGGGATCTTCCCGAAAGAAATCTCAGCCGTCAGTCTGGCCTGAGCCTGAGGCGCGACAGTCACGACCGCTTCAATGTCGTTCTTGTCCAGCCCCGAGTCCTGCACCGCCTGAGTACAGATCTCGTACATGATCGCCCACGGCGACCTCTCCGGATATATACCCGTAGGGACTTCTCCTATTCCGACTATTGCTATTTTCCCCTTGCCCTTACTCATCTTTACCCCTTCTTCGTAACCGAAACCTTAGCGTCGCGCAAAATTGGAATCCTGTGCGGTGAAAACAATCTACATAGTGAGTAATGAACATTCGTGACTATACTTACTAAACAGTTTTGCGGCTGTCAACGTCTAGTTTCTCACTTGTCCTCAATAGACTGAACAATAGTAAGTACTTAGAATTGCGGCATATAAAGAACTCAAAAATATTGTTCACCCATGCAAGTCGGTCCCAGAAAGGAACTGAGAGTTCATGATCTATAGAGTTAACAGTCTATAGTTTGACCGGGCGAGACAGGATTTTTACTTAATCGCATGGTTCGACTGCTCTGCCCAAGGTTTCACGAGCACTGTGAATTCGAGACCCTGCAGCTCTGCTCATGCTGGATGCTATTGACATCCACTTGCGCCTCGACTAATCTATACAGCTAGGAATGAACATTCGTTGTTATCGCTACTCAATAGTTTATCGGATGTCAACGGATAGCGGCCCTTGACCCAAAGAACGGATGAACAGACCTAACCAGTTGATAGCATGCGGTATTATCGAATTGATGAGTTTGGTTCCGGCGGATAATCCTCGCAGATCGGGAAATCGCGGTTTTTTAAACTATAGATTGAGACTCTATAGTCTGGAGTACGCCAAATGGATAAAAAAGAATTTATGCGGATCGGCGAGTTGGAGAAGAAGGCCGGTTTGCCTAAGACGACCATTCACTTTTACGTGCGGAACGGTTTGCTCCATCCTCCCGTAAAGACCGGCCGGACCATGGCGTACTACGACCAGAGTCACCTTAAGCGTCTTCAAAACATTCAGAAAATCAAGCTTGAGGGCCGGGTGCCGCTTTCATTTCTAATGGAAAGAATTGAAAAACTTGAACAGCGGGACACTGAGTTCAATGAGATCGAATCCCCGGCGAAACAAATTGCCACAACCACCAAGGCCAAGGACCGGAAAAGGCAGGAGATTGTAAAAGCTGCGATAAGAATTTTTTCCGAAAAAGGCTATCACAAAGTAAAAATTCGGGACATAACCGGTTCCATAGGTATCTCAACGGGTACTTTCTACATCTACTTCAAAGACAAACGGGAGCTCTTCGTGGATGTCGTAGACGATGCTCTTCGTGGATGTCGTAGACGATGCGATCCGCGCAATCATTGGCGATGCGGCTGAAGCCATAAAACAGGAGGAGGACATAGAGAGAAGGATGGCTATCCGAGGCCGGGTTTTCTACAATAACTACTCAAAATATAACGAAATATTGAATCAGTTGCGGGCAGAAATGGTCGGCGAAGACAAGTGGCCCCATGAGAAGATCAAGAAAGCCTATCATGCCCTGACCCAACCCGTAATCCGGGACATACAAAAGGGGATTGAGGCCGGAATATTCAGGAAAGTGGATCCTGATCTCACCGCATACACCCTCACCGGTATTATCGAAATCATGTGCTTGAGAACAATGATAGGCAGCAAATATTCTTACGAGCAAATCGAGCCATTCGTTCTTGATTTTATTACAAATGGACTGAGACCTGAAAAATTAAATTCCTGACGAGAAGGCTTTTCTCCGTGTCCTCTGAGTCTCTGCGGTGGCTTTACCCTACTCATAATCCGCACTAGACGAAAGATTTACCCGTTCCACTTCCAGCATTCCCGAGTAAACTGCTCCGCTCCTGCCGTCAATGCTTATCGAGTCGCCCGTTTGGACCGGGTGGCCGTCGATTGTGCACGTATTTTCCGAGTCTCTGACCCTCATGCGGCCCAAACCGACTACGCACGTTTTGTCAAGCCGGTGGGCGACGATGGCGGCGTGCGATGTGGCGCCCCCTTTTGCGGTCAGGAGCCCATCTGCAATCGAAATCTCGTGTATATCATCGGGGACGGTGTCGGAGCGGATCAGTATAACCGGTTGTCCGGGGTGCTCTTTTTTGATGCGTTGTATGGACTCGAGGTCAAAGGCAGCCAGTCCGGCGATGGCGCCGCCGCTGACCCCGATGCCGCTTCCCAGGTACCTGGAGCCCAGGTCTTCGACCTTCTTGAAAACCGGGTAAGAGCGTTTTATGCGGGGGATCATGTCACGGGACTGCAAGACATAGACGCCCTCTTCACCCTCGCCCTGGAAAGTAAATTCCACTTCCTGGGGCGCCCAGTGATTTTCGTATACAAGCTTTCTGGCTATTTCCAGCAATCTTTTGTAGACGCGCGAGAAAAGGGCTTCAAGAGAAGTCTCCCTGGGTTCTGCTGCGCCGAGTCTTTGTCTTTCGGAGAGTGGAAGCGTTTTGACCAGCCCCCCCACTACATCTTCTCCCTGGTTGCCCCAAGTGAAGTCGCCGACCGGGTCGACCTTGTCCGCGGAAGTGCGGGGATCATGGGTAAACATGACACCGGCCCCCGAATGAGTGTCCAGGTTTCCGAACACCATTGACTGGATGGTAACGGCAGTGCCCCAGTTGTCTGAGAGCATCATGATTTCCCGGTACGTGCGGGCTTTGTCCGATTCCCATGATTCCACGACCTGCTGAATGGCCGTTAGGAGCTGTTCCTCGGGGGATTCGCAAAATTCGATATTATGAGCCTTCAGGACTTCCCGGTATGCAAGGGCAAGCTCTCTGATTTCAACCGGAGAGAATTCCCGTTTGACGGACCTGCCATATCTTTTCTTGTACTTGTTCATCACACCGCTGAACTCGTCACGCGGGATTCCGAATGACATTCCCCAGGACTGGACAAAGCGCCTGTAATTGTCCCAGGCGAACCAGGCTTCACCGGTCTGCGAAATAAGGCCTTCTACAATTTGTTCGTTGATTCCCACGTTGAGAAATGTATTCATCATTCCGGGCATCGAGACGGCAGAGCCGCTACGGACCGAGAAAAGAAGCGGGTTGGCAGAGTGGCCGAACCTGCGCCCGGTTTCGACCTCCAGCCGGGTCACCATTGACATGACCCGCTTTACGAAATCCTCACGCGATTGCCAGAAACCTTCTATCACGGGCCTGCACCGGAAGTACTCGGTAGTTATGACGAAACCGGGCGGGACCTTGATTCCCATGGAATGCAGGTCGGCCAGTATGTGCCCTTTGCTGCCCATGTATATGGAATCGAGGACTTCTTTTTTCGGGTGATAAATATGTGTGACAGTTCTGCCGGGGTCATAGCTCAGCAACAGGTCCAGATCGGGGGCGCTCAGTCCTTTGCGCTGTGTGGACAGCGTGGTCAGAATGCTGCCGATAAAATGGTCGAAATACTGGAGCCCGAAAGTCCTGGCGATAAGGTCTCGCAGAAAGCTCTCGGAGACCCTTTGATTCCTTTCGGACGAGGCCTCACCGTCTCTTTGATATCGCTGAATCAGGCTGTCGGGCCCTAGCTGCCTGATTATAAGTTCGAGATTTTCATCATGGACCGAATCGTAATAGGTCTGGATTATCTGCTTTATAGCTTCGGAGAAACCCCTGAAGATGTCCATGAACTGTGAATGCGAGAACCGAGGGACCTCAAGGGCTTTAATGAAAAGCTCCTGCTGGTTCTCGAGACGGCTGGAGGTAATCCCGTCAATCTTGAGCGCTTTCATGAAAAGCGGCATGAAATGGGCGATCCGGTAAAATGTGGCCCTTGTGATAAAACTCAGGTCAATTGAATAAATGATCTCTTCGAATAGCACATTGGCGAGGTTTTCCAGCCGAAAGGTGAGTCCGAGGGCATCGAAGCGAGGTTCGTTATAGGACCCATACATCGAGGGTATATCCACTGCGATGTGGCGTTTGTAGTAAATGTTTTCCATTATCTTCAGTTCGCCAGGGGTCAGGATGAGTTCGTTCAACTCGCCGAGATAATCCATGATGGTATTGAGCAAGTGATATTTGTCACTGTTTTCGAGCGCATCGATCAGTTTCCCCGGATCGGGCAGGCCAATGGTTTTTGCGCGCTGGAGATGGATGTTAATGTCCTTGAAGCTAAGGGCATACTTTTCATGGAGTAACTGATGGAACTGAATCATGAGAAAAGCGCGCGCGCGCTCTTTTTCGGAAACGTCCGCGACCTGTGCAATCAGTGCCCGGGCCTGATCTTCGGACAAATCGAGCAGGTCCTGTACGTGGTGGATCGTCCTGGTGCTGAAAAGATATTGGAAAATCTTGTGGATGTCATCGACCAGAGGCCCGG